>JBIKWS010000132.1:0-8083 GCA_044356195.1 Cyanophyceae cyanobacterium | reverse complement strand
GAACTCGTCCGTCACAAGATCAAGAACGTCCTGTGCTCGGCCGGCCACGCCTTCGACTGAGCCTCAGTCCATCCAACTTTCAAACGGGGCCGTTTCCTTCAGGATCCGGCCCTTTTTCATGTTCCGGCCCCCTGTCCTTCACGCTCTCCCAGGCATGGGAGCCGACCACCGGATGTTCCCTCCGCCGTGGAATTCCCTGCCCGGCTTCATCGCCCGGGATTGGCCCAGGCACGAGGGCGAAACCTCCCTGCCGGAACTCGGCGATCGCCTGATCAAGGAGTTCAGGATCCAACCCGGGGATGGGATCATCGGGGCCTCCCTCGGAGGAATGGTCGGATGCGAAATCGCCGCACGGATCGAGCTCAGCCATCTGGTTCTGGTCGGGAGCGCAGTGGACGCAAGCGAAGTGAGATCAGTCCTCCGACTCCTCCACCCGGTAGCGGCCATCACGCCGTTCCGCTTCCTGACGTCGCTCGCGCGACGGATTCCAAGCAGCCTTACGGAGGGATTCGGCGCTTCGGACCCGAACTTCATCCGCGTCATGTGCCGGGCCGTCTGCGAGTGGCCTGGCAGTCCGCCTCTGGCGGCAAATCCCCTCCGGGTCCACGGTCGCTCCGACTGGATCATCCGTCCGCCACCCAAGGCAGATCTCTTCATCGACGGGGGACACTTGATCTCCATGACCCACGCGTCCGCTTGCGTGGACTTCCTCCGACCAAGGCTCACGCGAACCAACCCTTGACACGCATCCAAGTCAGCGGGCCCGCCGGAGACCGTCCAAAACTTCCGCCAATCCCGTCAGGCTCACCACCTGGATGGCACCCACCTCGTTGAGAACCTCCTGGTAGCCGCATGACGCCCGCCCGCCCGCCACGATCTGGGTTCCCTCCGGGAGCAGGCGACGCAGCCGACGGATTTCCGTGGGAAGCAACGGATCGCCTTCCGGATGGACGATCGACAGGGCGACCGCCCGCGCGTTGTGTGCCCGGACCACCGAAACGATCTCCTCCGACGGGAGGCTCGCGCCGGCGTAAATGACCCGCCATCCCCGCGTGGTCGCCGACGCGGCCACCAAAATCGCCCCCAATTCGTGCAATTGGCCCGTCGGCGTCGTCGACACCAACACCGGCGCTCCGGGATGGACCGCCATCGGCCGGGAAACCTGCCCGAGAAAGGTCCGGATGCAGGCGGAAGCCACATGCTCATGGGCCACCTTGAGCTCGCCATTCCGCCAGGCTTCTCCGATTCGCTCCACCAGCGGGACGATGATCTCGCTCAACAAACGGACCTGCCCCAGCACCACGGACCCACGGTCCAACACCGCTTCCAGCCGCCCGCTGTCCATGGCCTCCACCGCTGCGTAGGCATCGGCTACCAACTGGGAGGCCGCCGTGGCATTCGAGCCTTGGGATGCTGCATCCGCGGACCGCAAGCCGCCGCCGGCATTGCCTTCCTGGGCCACCAACATCGCCAACCGCTCGGTGGGCAACTGGGCAATGTCACCGATGCTATGGCCGGCGTCCGTCGCGCGCTTCAGCAAGGCCAGCCGCTCAATCTCTTCCGTGGAATAAAGCCGGCGATTCCCGTCATTCCGCTCGGGATTGATCGTCGCATACCGCTTTTCCCACGCACGGATCAGGTGCGGACTCAGGCCCGTTTTCCGGGCCACCACCTTGATCGAATGCCGTAAGTCGTTCGCCATGTTCTGTTCAGTACCCAGCTTTGCCCTCACCAGACATCGCCTTCCAAGTTTCGCAAGGCGTGCTGCCCTCTTTCTTATCGCAGCCGGCCTTCGATTCCGAGCACAGAATTAGACAAGAGGTGAACAAAACCAAAACAGCCTGTTGACTCTGTTAGACAAAACATGGACAAGTTCAACACACGTTAGACGCGTGATGAACAGATCATCAACACGTCCCGCGGTCGGTTATCGAAGATACATCGCCATGAAATCCACCAAGGCCCGCTCCATCGGCGCTTCTCCCACCGTCAAGTCCACGGTCCGCCGTCCGTCGACCTCGACACCCCGTTCTTCTGTCCGCGTCTCCCTCAAATCTTCCAAACGGTCCGAATCCACCGAACCCTCGGGGCGTACCCTCGCTCCGGCACACATCCAATTGCCCCGCGAAGGCGTGCGTGTCGAAACCGAATCCGTTCCTCACGAGGTCCGCTCGGCCCTGACCCTCTACATGCAGGATGCAGTGGAAGTGCCTCTGCTCTCCATCGAGGAGGAGATCGAGCTGGCCGCCCGGATCAAGAAGGGCGACATGGCCGCCCGCGAGCACATGATCCGCGCCAACCTGCGACTGGTGGTGAAGATCGCCCGGGACTACGACGGTCTCGGACTTCCCCTGCTCGACCTGATCAACGAGGGAAACATCGGTCTCATGAAGGGCGTGGAACGGTTTGATCCCGCCAAGGGCGGCAAGCTTTCGACCTACGCAGCGTGGTGGATCAAGCAGTCCATCAAGCGCGCGCTCGCCAACCAATCGAAGACCATCCGCCTCCCGGTCCATCTGGTGGACAAGATCTCCAAACTCCGGCGCGCCACGATGGAGTTGCAGGAACTCCTCGGCCGCGAGCCCAGCGACGAGGAACTGGCCGAGGAGATGGAGGTGCCCGTGCGCAAGATCAAGCTTTGGCAGCGTGCGTCGATGAAGACGGCTTCTCTCGACCAACCGCTGGGCGACGACGAATCCAGCCGCCTCGGCGAAGTCGTTCCCGACGAAGCCATGTCCGATCCCTATCACAAGCTGGAGGAGGAAACGACCCACGCGATGGTCCGCGGCTTTCTGGACATTCTCGACCCGCGGGAGCTCACCATCTTGAAGGAGCGCTTCGGACTTGATGGCGGTCCCGAGAAGACCCTCGACGACATCGGACGCCAGTTCGGAGTGACACGCGAACGTATCCGTCAGCTCCAGAACCTTGCACTCGCCAAGCTCCGCCGGCAGATCGAGAAGCTCGAGGCCGTCCGTCAGCCGGGTGAAAACCCGCTGTTGGATCAGTTCTCGAGGATGGCCACCGCGGCCGCGTGACCCGCGGAGTGGGTCAGACTAAGATGGACGACGCGCCCGCCTCTGGATTCCAGAAGGCGGGCGCCGCCGTCATGGAGGCAAACAATCGGTTGGCCGGAGGGCTGACGCACGACCTCGATGTCGTGCCATCCCAACTCTGCCCCGATCCCGGTGCCAAAGGCCTTGCTGACGGCTTCCTTGGCGGCAAAGCGCGCGGCAAGGGAGGGCACTGGATCCGACTGGGCGAGGCAATAGGCGAGCTCGGACTCGCGCAGGATGCGCCGGGCGAAACGCTCGCCATGTCGTTGCCAGACCTCGCGGATGCGACTGAGTTCAACAACATCAATGCCCAAGCCCAGAATCATTCATTCCTCCGATTGGGAAATTCTCCGGGACTTCACACGTTGTTCACAAGCACCGATTGACAGTCCGGGAAGCCTGCAGTAATTCCAGCATCCTATTTGGCGGATCGGTATGAGCATCGCCCTCGGACATCAAGTACTTGTGCTCAACCGCCTCTGGCAGGCGGTGAACCTCTGTTCTGTACGTCGCGCCCTGGCCCTTCTTTTCGAAGGGCACGCCCAGGTCGTGGCCAATACGGATTCGGGAGAATTCAAGACCTACGACTTCCAGCAGTGGCGGGACTTTTCGTCCCGCAACCCATCGGAGTCCAACGATGACGTGGTGCGCACTGTCGCGCTGCGGATCCGGGTTCCGCGGGTGATCCTGCTGCTGTTCTTCGACCGCCTCCCGCGCAAGGAGGTGAAGTTCACCCGCCACAACATCTTCGAGCGGGACCGCAACACGTGTCAGTACTGCGGTCGCATCTTCGACCGACGGGACCTGAACCTCGATCACGTCATCCCGCGCGATCGCGGCGGCCCGACGACATGGGAGAACATCGTCTGTTCCTGCATTCCCTGTAACACCCGCAAGGCCAACAAGACGCCCGCGGAGGCAGGAATGCGTCTGGTGCGAAAGCCCAAGCGACCCAAGTGGAGGCCATTCGTGCAGGTCAGCTTCGGCGCGCCCATGCATGAGTCCTGGAAGCACTTCCTCGACATCGCGTACTGGAACGTCGAACTCGGCGACGAAGCGGGATAGCCCCGCAGCGTTGCCCGGGGCATGGTGGCGGCCGTCAATGTACCTGCTGCTGCCACTGCTGGCCGCCGTCGCCTTCGCGGCTGGCTCCTTGGTCTTCAAGCGCGCCTTTCAGGAAGGCGCGAGCCTCGCGCATGCACTGGTCCTGAACAACGTAGCCCTGGGAATCGCATTCCTGCCGCTCCTGTTCCTGGATCCGAAGCCCATCGATTGGCATCTCGTCTGGCAACCGGCGCTGACCGCCTTGGCGTTCGTTTTCGGGCACTTCCTCAACGTCGTCTCACTGCGCATCGGTGATGTCTCCGTAGCGACACCCCTCCTGGGATCGAAGGTGGTCTTCGTCGCCTTGTTTGCGCGCGTCCTGTTCCAGTGGCCGGTCAGCACCACCCAGATCGTGGCCGCCGTCCTGACCACTGCCGGTGTCCTCGCGATGGGCATCGCCGACCTGCATTCAGGTCGGCGCACCGGCGTGACCATTGGACTCGCCCTGGGATGTGCGGCCGGCTTCGCCCTGACCGACATCCTGATCCAACTCTGGGCAGCTAACTTCGGGATCTTCAACTTCCTCGCCTTCATGTTCGCCGCCCTGGCCGGGTTCTCGGTTCTGGCGCTGCCCGCCTTCGGCCCGACTGCCCTGCGTGCACCGAAACCGGCCTGGAAATGGATCCTCACCGCCACCGGCCTGTCCGCATTCCAGGCCATCATCATCACGTGGACCATCGGCCAATGGCAGGATGCGGCCGGCGTCAATGTCGTCTACGGAACCCGCGGCTTGTGGAGCATTGCGTTGGTTTGGTGGGCGGGACGCTGGTTCGGAAACACCGAACGGGCCGCAGCGGGAAAGGTCGTTCTGGCGGGACGTCTCACCGGTGCCTTGCTGATCCTCGCGGCCGTCGTCCTCGCCATGCGCGAGGCACGGTGACAATCGCACGAAACGCCCATCAGCCACCAATCCGGTAGCGATCGCCATCCTGAGCCACCGAACAGCGCACCCCGGGCAAACGTTCTCCGACCATTCGCAACAGGGCCGCACGATCGTCCCACCACCGGTGTTCGAGATGTATCAGGACCAGCTCCCCGATCTGGGCCGAAGCCAGTCTTGCCAGAAGCTCATCGGCGTCGACATGCGCCAACTCACAAACCATCAGGTCCACCGGCTCCGCCAAAAGCGGCTCCAGATCAGCCACCGCTCCGATGTCCGCGGTATGAACCAAGCGCCGCCCGCCCGCTCGGATCAAAAACGAAAAGGCGGCGAACGGCGTGCCTTCATGCCGGGCCCCGAATCCACGCTCCAAACCGGAAAGGTGGGTCGTGGAAAACGGGGTGATCAAGGAACCGCCGCAATCGATGGGAACACCAGCCTCCAAGGCCCGCCAAACGATCGGGAAACCGATCAACTCATCGAACAGGATCGTCGCCTCCAGCCAGGCGCGCAGCAGGGGAATCGCCGCCGAAGGTGCATGAACCGTCAGAGGTTTGCGCCGTTTCTCCACCCAGAAGCCCTGGATCAGCATCGAGAACCCACCCACGTGATCGCTGTGCTGATGGGAAAAGAAGAGGTGATCCAGAGCATCCGGGTCCAGCCCCGCCTCACGCCACGCCCCGCTGGATCCCGCCCCACAATCCATCATCACCCACTGCGCCCCCAACCGGTACAGGTAACAGGAATGACGCCGCTCGCGGCAGGGCCAACCGGCCGCCACGCCAAGACAATGGACCTCATTTGTCGACCAAGGATCGGCGGCCATGCAATGGAGCGCGTTCATTAGCCGGTTGCCCCCTACCGAAGCAAGCCGCCGGGTTCCGGAAATTCCATCCAAAGGCCGTTTCCCGTCGAGTGGGCGCATCGTGACACTGCCCCCTTTTGGATTGGATTCGGGGCGGCGATGTCCTCATCGCCATTGGGAATGGCGTTAGAACGGCGACGAGGACGTCGCCACCCCGTTGCAAGCGGGGGCAGGGTCAAGATGCTCCCCGGCGAGCGGCTCCTGGTGGAAATCCTTCCAACTCTCCCCTCCTCAGGCAGAATCTCGGCAAGCCATGGCACATCCCCGAGTCCTCCTCCCCTTTCTGTGCGCCGTTGCCACCGCCACCGCGGTCCTGGCCGGTCCGGATCCCTGCGAAATCCGGCGCGAGTTCATCTACCTGTCCGCACCCTTTCCCCAATGCCATGCCTCGACCCTCGTCGAGACCCCGGAGGGCATCGTCGCCTCCTGGTTTGGTGGTACCCATGAGAAGCATCCCGACGTCGGCATCTGGGTCAGCCGCTTCGAGCGCGGTGTCTGGACAACCCCCATCGAAGTTGCCGACGGCGTCGAGAACCCGGCCAAGCGGCATCCGACATGGAACCCGGTGCTCCACCAGATCCCCGGCGGAAGCCTTCAGCTCTATTACAAGGTCGGGCCCAGTCCTTCCACCTGGTGGGGCATGGTGAAGACCAGCAGCGACGGCGGGCGCACCTGGTCGGAGGCCCGTCGGCTCCCCGACGGCATTCTCGGCCCGATCAAGAACCATGCGGTCACCCTGAAGGACGGCACGATTGTCTCCGGGAGCTCGGACGAGGAGGGTGGGTGGCGGGTCCATTTTGAGGTCTCGAAGGATCAGGGGGCCACCTGGACGCGGACCCAAGACCTCGGCGATCGCCAGACCATGGGTCTCATCCAGCCCGGAATCTCACTGGTCGACGGCAACCGACTCATGGCCTTTTGCCGCAGCCGCGCGGGCAAGGTCTTCATCACCTCGTCCGCCGACGGCGGCCTCTCCTGGACACCTCCGGCTCCCACCGTCCTGCCCAATCCCAATTCCGGCGTCGACGCGGTCGGCCTCAAGGATGGCCGCACGCTTCTGGTCTACAATCACGTCCCCGCTCCCAGCCGCGCGCGTTCCCCATTGAACGTCGCCATTTCGAAGGACGGTCAGAAGTGGGAACAGGTCGCCCTGCTCGAAGACGATCCCGGCCAGGAATTCTCGTACCCCGCCGTGATCCAGGCCGCGAATGGCCACGTCCACATCACCTACACCTGGCATCGCACCCGCGTCCGCCACGTCGTTCTCGACCCCGCCCGCTTCCAGTCCCGGCCAATCGCGGATTGAGGGTTTACACCACCTCGACCGGGCATTCGGGCATGGCGTCGAGGAAGGCCTGGCCGTAGCGCTTCGTCAGCACGCGATTGTCGAGCAACACGACAATGCCCTTGTCGGAACGTGAACGGATCAGGCGGCCCACGCCCTGCCGGAACTTCAGGATCGCCTCCGGAAGGCTGAATTCGGAGAACGGATTCCCGCCCCGCGCCTCGATCCGTTCCAGTCGGGCTTCGACCAGCGGATGATCGGGCACGGCAAAGGGCAACCGCGTCAGGATGACGTTCGACAGCGCCTCTCCGGGGACATCGACGCCCTGCCAGAAGCTCGCGGTCCCGAACAGCACCGAGTCCACGTCCTCCTTGAACCGCTGCAACATGGTCGCCCGCGGCATTCCGGTGCCCTGCACGAAACATTCGATGCCCAATTCGGCGAAGAACCGCTCCATCCGACCCGCCATCGTCTGCATCAACCGGTTGCTCGTGAACAGGACGAAGGCCTTGCCGTGGGTCTGGCGGATGAAGTGCGAGATCCACTTCTCCAGCGCCTCCTCATACCCGGGATCCCGCGGATCAGGCATCTTCGAAACCACGTGCACCCGCATCTGGGAGGCGTAATCGAAGGGCGACCCCACCTGCACCTGACGCGCACTCTCACCGCCGACGCGCCGGGCTACGTAATCCAGGGCTCCCCGCGCGGTGTTTGCCGCCGGTCCCGTGCGACCCACAGCGGTGCCGTTTCCAGGAACCTTGGGTGGTTCCTTCACGGCGAGCGTCGCGCTCGTCATGATCACGCTCGTCCCCGCCCCGAAAAGCCGATCCCGGAGAAAGTCCGCCACGTCCACCGGCGCCGCGTTCAAGGCCAGGTTCCGTTGCATCCGACCC
>JBIKWS010000131.1:0-8099 GCA_044356195.1 Cyanophyceae cyanobacterium | reverse complement strand
GGGAGGTCCAATGGGCGGCTGCGGATCCGGGAGGAATGCCTGCGGGCGTTCCGGAAACGCTATGGTTGGATGCGGCTCAAGGCCGTTTGCTGGAGGTGTCCAAGTGAATCCATTCAGACGGTTTTGCGCGGCGTGGCTCGGGCTGGTGCTCGGGTTGACGGGTGTGCTGGAAGCGCAGGCTCCGCTGACGACGCTCGAATATCAGGTCGTCGGGCAGGAACTGCGGGTTTCGCCGGCGGCGGTCTCGGTGCCAAAGGGCATCGCCGGATCGATCAACGCCGAGTTGTTCGGCGTGGGCCCGGCAGATTCGATCCGGGTGAACACACTGATCGAGGCGACGCTGCGGGGACCCACGGGGCCGGCGCAGCGCGTGCTGGGTGCGGTGGGCCAGCCGCTGTTGCTGCCGCCGTTGAGCGTGGTGGGCGACTACCAACTGGATGGCATCCGGTTGGCGCGCGTGGAGGGCACGAACCTCGTGACCGTGCTGGAGGGCAATCCGTCGAGCGTCCCGATCCGGGTGTTCGACGAGGTGCTGGTGTCGCGGGTGACGTCGCGGCCGCTGACGTCGGCGGAGATCGATGAAAAGGGGATCTTCATTGATGAATCGAATTTCCGGGCGGTGGAGTTCGAGGTGGGGTTCGTGCTGGATGGAAAGACGATTCCGGTGCGGTTCCCGGTGGTGACGCCGCGCTTCCAGGAGACGGCGGAGATCATTCCGGCGGCGGAGTTGCTGGAGCGGGGAGTGCTGGCGGACCAGATCAACCAGGAGTTGATGACGCGGGCGCAGTTGCCGCCGGAGCTGGAAACAGCGCGGCTGAACATCCAGGTGCAGCCGGTGAACTTCCAGTTGGTCGACGGCGACGGGGGGGGTATCGGACTCCAGATTCCCCCGATCCCCGCGTTGATGGTGATTCCGGGAAACATCGGGTTCTTGAACCAGTTCTTCAGCGTGCAGCTGTTCACCGAGAACGCGGCACCGGGAAACTCCGGGTTGAGCGTGATCAACGTGAAGGGCGAATTGATCCTGCCGAAGGGGGATGATGACCGGGCGGCTACGAGTTTCGAGGAACCGGGCGATGATCCACTGCGGTTCGCACGGGTGGGCGCGTCGAAGGAGATCCAACGCGTGCGGTCCGTGACCCGGCCGGGTCCCGATGGAGAGTTCGGGACGGCCGATGACATCGGACGGTTGAATCCCGGGGAGGCCGGGCAGGCGGAGTTCCTGGTGGAGGGTTTGCGCGAGGGACTGCACCTGATGGACATCACCCTGACGGCGGATCTCGAAGGGTTGGCTGCGGGTGTCGTTAAGGTCACGGGCAAGGCGGCCGGCTCGGTGCTGGTGCGGAATCCCAATTTCTCGCTCGCTTTCAGCCATCCGCGGACGGTGCGGGCCGGGGAACCGTACGACGCCAGCGTCACGGTCCTGAACACCAGTCTCGTGCCGGCGAATCGGGTGCGGGTGACGTTGCCGAAATCGTCGTTGAGCGGTGCGGTCTTCGAAGGCGACCAGCAGGCAACGGTGGAGCTCGGCGACATCGCACCGGGACAGACCGCGACGGCGCGGTATCGGCTGCGGTCGCAGCAGACGGGGTCGATCAAGTTCTCGAATCTCACCACCAGCGACGATGCATCGAGGGGTTCCTTCCTGCTGACCCTGGGCGTGGGCGAACGGGGTGTGGCGCTCTCTCCGGACACGTTGTTGCTGCCGGATCTCGTAACCAACCTCCCGTCGGGACTGCGCATCGCCGCGGATCGCGTGCTGGGGCAGGCGATCAGCATCGCCACGGCGGGCAAGGTTCCCGCCGGCGTCCAGGTGGTGCCGAAGTCGATGGTCGTCCGGCGTGCGGTGGAACTGGCCGAGGCCGGTCAGCGTTTGCTGTATGATGATTCCAGGGCGCGGGTACTCGTCGACCTCCTGCTGGACTGGCAGGGCGGGCGTGAGTTCCAGGGCGGATGGGACCAGTTGATGCGTGAGACGGAAGCGGGGCTCGAATGGCGGGCGGCGTTGATGGCTGAATTGGAGACAGTGGCCCCGGGACGCGTGGCCTCGTTGATCGGCGATCTTGGGGCGGACATCGCGGGACGGGGCGAACGCTGGCTGCTGGCGGGCTTTGAGGAAGCGTCGGGCGAGGTGCGGCTGGAGTTGGACAGTCGCGTGGCCGATGCCAACCGCAGCGCCGTGGTGGATGCCTTGAGCTATGCGGGCGCCTCGGGTGGAATTCTGGTCGTCCGGAATCCGGGAACGAATGGTCGGGTTCGGTGGCAACTGACCGGTGCCGGGCCGGCGCACCTGAATGTCGTCCGGGTGGGGAACGCCGGCGAAGGCGTGCGGCTGGACTGGACCACGGCGTTGGGGGACGGGTGTTTCCTGTGGGATATCCGTGAGCCGAGTCCGGCGCTGCGGGTGGATCCCGGATGTACGGGTGAAGCAGGGCCTGAAGTGGCAGGGAACACGACGCCCTTCCGTGAAGTCGCACCGACCTTGTTGAGCGTCCGTCAGGATTTGTCGGTGTTGGTGGCGCGGCCGGAGAAGCCGTGTCCGGTGCCGTTCCTCAGGAATTACGCCAACATCGTGGCGGTGTTGTTTTCGAAGCCGATGGATGCGGCGAGCGTGTCCGAGGCGGCGGCTTATACGCTGGGCAATGGAAATGGCGCGGCGTTCGTGCAGATCCAGCCGGGTGGGCGCGTGGCGTTGATCACCTTGAAGCAGCCTGTGGGCGGCTTGGTGGCGCGGGACTTGAACGTGGCTGCGTCCGTGACGGACGTTCGGGGCAACGCGTTGACGCGGGGAATCCAGACGATCCTCGCGGACTACCGGGACGGCGTTCAGGTGCGTGGCCGGGTGGTCCGGGGCGGCGGCGGCGGTGTTGCCGGAGTGCCGGTGACGCTGACCTACAACGACTCCTACGTGACGCCGTTCGACTGCGCGCCGTGGGTGCGTCGTGTCGCGCAGGTGACGACGGATGCGAACGGCGGGTTTGCCTTTGATTTCATCCTGAGCGGGATTCCGTACGTGATCTCCACGACAGACACGAGCGGCCTGAGCGCGGAGGAGATCCGGTTGATCCTGGAGTCGACGGTGGCCGGTGAGTTCCGCGGGGAGCGTTACCTGAGCCTGCTGAAGGACGGCAGCCTGTTCGATAGTCCGAGCGAGATGCGGGGATCTGTGGTGGCGGCCGCGGAAGGCGTGGACCGTGCGGTGTTCAACGACGCGGTGGATCTGCGCTCGGCGCGCAGTGGAACCGCGATCCCGGTGGTGCTGACCTTCCGTGGACGGGCGACGGTCCTGGGCCGCGTCTTGGCGGCCGACGGCGTGACGCCGGTGGCGGAAGCGGCGGTGAACCTCTTCCCCGATCCGGATTCGCGGGAGCTCGTGCGTGGAATGCTCACGGATTCCGAAGGGCGCTTCGCCTTCTTCGGCGTGCCGTTGGGGGTGTTCTCCCTGGATGCCCAGGATGGCCGGGGTCTGGATCGCATCCTGAGCGAGGCCTTGAACACTCCGGGCGAGATCCGGGAGATCGATGTGGTGCTCAGCTCCACGATCGTCGAACGGGGAGCGCTGCGTGGGCGGGTGTTGGAGCCCGACAACCGCACGCCGCATGCCGGTGCCCGGGTCCTGGTGTTGCAGGGGGAGGGTGCCTTCCGTGCGACAACGGCGGACGCCGCCGGCCTCTGGCAGGTCACGGATCTGCCCGCCGGACGCTACAACCTGGCATCCATCTCACGGGATGGCCGGCGCCACGGGAAACGTTCGAACCTGGTGGTGACGAGTGGCGGGACGAATTTTGCGGACATCTCGCTGAACGGTACGGCCGTGGTGCGGGGACGGGTGCTGACCTCGGCGGGGGATCGCGGCGTGGCCAACGCGCTGGTGGCCGGCGGTGACGTGCTGGTGCGGACGGACGCCGACGGATTCTTCACGGTCTCGGGCGTTCCGATCGGCCGGGCCACATTGAACGCGGGGGTGGAACGGTCCGAGGAAGGCCACGAGCCGAAGTCGGATCCGGCCTTCGATTTCCCGCGGTTCGGTTCCGCATCGCTCGAGGTGTTGCCGGGTGAGGACAATTTCGTCGCCATCCAGTTGGCACCGTCCGCCCGGATCACCGGGCGGGTGTTCAACGCGGATGGGACTCCCAAGGGCGGCGCCATGATCTGCCATCCGACAGACGAGGGTTTTGAGTTCATCTATGCGGATGCCCTGGGGAGGTTCACGTGGGAGGCGATTCCGATCGGGAAACCCTTCCAGATCTCGGTGCCGAGCGAGTCGCCGCCGATCAACGACGTGAGCGTACCGACGGCCGACGATGTCCGGGCCGATCCGGCGGCGGCGTTGGCCAAGGCGTTGGAGGCGTTCATGGGGATCAACGACCCGTTCCTCAACGGGCTCGGGGCCAACTTCAGCGCGAGTTCCCACGATGAGAAGTCCGTCGTGCTGAACTTCGACGGCGACTTCCGTGACCTGACCTTCCGGATGCGACCCAAAGGGCGCGTGGCTGGGCGGGTGTTGAATGGCCAGGGCGTGCCGATCGGCGCGGCTGTGCGTGTCAGCGGTGAGGGGTTGTCCGCGAAGATGAATCCGACGGTGGTCATCCGTGGGGACACGACGAGCGATCCGCAGACCGGGGAATTCTCCGTCGACGGCGTGGCGGTTGGGAACATCCAGGTTCAGGCGGCCTCGCCGTTCTTTCCGACGGTGATCGTCGCGACGGCGCGGACGACGTCCACCGAGCGGGATGCGACGAACATCGTCCTCCAGTTTCCGGCGGCGCGCGAAGTTCAGGGCAGATTGGCAGGGCGCGTGTTTGAACCGGATGGCCGGACGCTGGTCGGCGCCGGGGTGAAGGTCGGCATCAGCTTTGGAACGTTGGTCATCGAGACCGCGGCGGATGGACGGTTCGATACGCTTTTCGGCCTGCCTGCACCGGCGAGCTACACCGTGATCGCGTCCAATCAGGTCAGCGGATTGGTCGGGCGTGCGACGGTGTCGGTGAACCCGACGGGGACCAATACGGCAGGCAACACGGTGGACGTGCGGTTGCTGGGGCGGGGCGGGTTGCGGACGCGGGTGCTCCAGTTCGACGGAACGCCGGCCGTGGGAGCACGGGTGGAGGTTCAGGGAGGGGGCTTCCCGGGCGATCGCGCGGAGGGAACCACGGCCGCCGACGGAACGGTCGTGTTTGGCAACCTGTTCGAGGGAGGCTACGCGGTCAGTGCCGACGTGCTGAGCGGGGCGACGCGGATCTTCGGTCGGGCCGCGGTCACGGTGTTGCGCGATGGTTCGGCGGAGGCGGTGGTGCGGTTGCAACCGACGGCTTCGTTGACGGGGCGTTACCTGCTGCGGGACGGCGTGACGCCGGTGGCCTTCGCGCAGGTGGCGATCGGTTCGCTGGGCTTTGCGACGACCGATGCAGACGGTCGGTTCGGGTTCAATGGCGTGCCGCTGGGGACGCATCGATTGGTGAGCAACGACCCGGTGACCGGGCGTGCGGCGACGCTGGACGTGACCTTTGACGTGGCGGGGCAGGTGCGCGAGGTGGTGCTGTTGGAGCAATCGTTGGGAACGGTCTCGGGCGTCGTGATCAACAGCACGCGGACGGGGCCGTTGGCCAACGCCCAGGTCGGGTTGAGCGCGGCCGGCATCTCCGGGGGACGGACGGTAACGACGGGACCGGATGGACGGTTCAGCTTCGCAAATGTCCCGGCCGGACGATTCACGCTGACGGCGCGGGACGAGGTGTTGGGGGTGGAAGGAACAGCGACGGCGATCCTGCCCGAGGACACAGCCGCGCTGACGCAGGACATCGAGATCGAGGCGCTGGCAAGTGTCGTCATCCAGGTGTGGCGAGGTTCGACCAACGTCCCGGGGACGAATGTCACGGTGGGCATCGGGCCGAATGGGGCGAACTTTCTCGCGGACACGGATGAGCGGGGACGCGCTTCGTTCGCGAACCTGCGATTGGGCAACTACCTGATCCAGGCGGTCTCCAAGGCACCGGAGGACAATCACAACGGCATCACCTTGCCGCCTGTCCTGAACCTCGGCGCAGCCGGCGCGGCCCCGGACTACGAGGTGATCCTGCCGGGCGTCGGCAGTGTCACAGGGCAGATCATCGCGAGTGACGGCACGACTCCGGTGGAGTCGGCGGTCGTGACACTCCGGATGTTGGGAGCGCAATTCCGGGGCCTCCAGAACGTGGTCGTCACGGCCGGTGACGGACGCTTTGCCTTCAGCAACATTGCCGTGGGGCCGTACGTGGTCACCGCGCAGAAGGCGAGCCTCTCGGCGTCGGCCGATGCCGCGATCGGGGCGGGGGACGAGGTGGACGAACTCGCACTGACGCTGTTCCCCAGCGGGACGGTCACGGGTCGGTTGGTGCGTGAAGACGGGACCACGCTGGTGGGCGGGGTGGATGTCGGTCTGGCCTTCCGGCGCCTGGGCAGTTCGCAGGGACGGACGAGCGTGGAAACGGATGCCTCCGGTGTCTTCCGCTTCACCGGGATTCCGCTGGGCGACGTGCGGTTCACGGCGAACGTGGATCGGTTCGGGGGCGTGGTGACGCGGACGGGAACCCTGACAGCGGACGGCCAGGTCCTGGATCTGGGAACCGTGCGTCTCGATGAGTCGGTGCTTGCGATGGTGTCGATGGATCCGCCGGGCGGGGCCGAAGGCGTGCCGGTGACGCAGGCGATCACGCTGCTCTTCAGCGAGGCGGTGGACCCGGCCTCGATCGATCGTGGGGGGATCTTCCTGCGGACGTTGGCGGGCGCGGAGGTGCCCGTGCGGTTGAGTCTGGAGGATGCGGGCGACGGACAATTGCGCCGCGTGCGCATGGTGCCGGAGACGCGTCTGCGGAGCCTCGGGACCTATCAGGTGGTCGTGCTCGAGAACGAGCGGCCGGCCGTGTTGAACATCCCGGCACGGGCGGGTCCGACCGATCTGGAAGGACGGTTCCTGGCGGTGCCGTTCGTGGCGGTGTTCACGACGGCGGACAACGACGCGCCCGTGTTGCTGTCTCGATCCCCAGCCGACAACCAGGAGGAGATCACCGTGGATGCGGTGCTGCGGCTTTCGTTCAACGAGCCCATCGCTCCGGATGGAAACATCGTGGTCCTGACCGGTCCGACGGGCCCGGTGCCGGGTGTGGCGAACGTGGGTGTGGGCGGATTGGTCCTCGCCTTTACGCCGGCGGCCTTCCTGGAGGCCAATGCGACCTACACGTGGGCCGTCTCCGGCGTGCGCGACCTGGCCGGGAACGCTGCGACGAACCAACCGTTCACGGGCCGGTTCCACACGGTGGACGATCGCGGGCCGGTCCTGTCGGTATTGCGGATCGCGGACGGGGTGTCGCCGGTGGCGGGACGGACGGTGACGCTGGAGGCCTTGCTGGCGCAGCAGGAGTCGGGGGCTCGGGTGCGCTTCTCGGACGAGGCGACGACGATCGGTACGGCGACGGTGTCTCCGTTCCGCGTCAGCGTGACGCTTCCCGATTCTGGCAAGCGCGTTTACCGGGCGGTGGGCCTGGATCGGTTCGGCAACGAATCCGAGCCGGTGCTGCTCGAAGTGACGGTGTTGGAGAACGAACCGCCGGTGGTGAGCCTGGTGCGGCTGGAACCGGTGACCGGACCTGCGTTCAGTGGGTCGACCCTGCGGTTGAACGTCAGCGCGACGGACGATGTGCAGGTGACCAACCTGACGTTGGTGGCGTCGGGGTTGGTGAACTTCACGAATGTGTTTCCGAATGGCGGGGTGCGGACGATCGGAGTGCCGATCCCGGTCGAGGTGCCGGAGGGAGCGTCGATCACGTTCACGGCCACGGCGCGGGATTTCCGCGGGCAGGAATCGGTGCCGGTGGTGGTAGAGGTGCCCTTGCTGTCGCGGCCGTTGCCGACGATCGCGGTGGATCTCGAAGGGGACGCGTTGGAACTGGTCGAAGGTCGTGGGACGAACGTGGTGGTCACGGCAGGGCACGTGGATGGCGGTCTCGCCCGACTGGAGTTGATCGGCACGGGATTCCCGTTGCTTTCGTGGACGAACAACGGCGCGACCAATCTCGTGTTCTCGCCGGCATTGACCGGCACGAACGTCGTGCTCGAGGTGG
>JBIKWS010000130.1:0-8125 GCA_044356195.1 Cyanophyceae cyanobacterium | reverse complement strand
GTGAGATACGACTTATCGAACGACCGTGGTGCGATCCTGAATCCATTTCAGGTCGCGACTATTCGGAACGGACAGGTTGTGGTCGATGCGCTGGCCGAGGGTGGCGCGGCGGAAGGTGCGGGCGTCGAGCCAACGGTGGGCCTCGGCGTGGCTGTCGGCAAAACCCACCACGCCGCCGTTGTTGTGGTGGATGGCGGGGAGATGGAAGAACTGGTTGTTGCCGTTGCCCGGCATCAGGACGATGAAGGCCGGGGTGCAGAGGCTCTGGGGCGAGAGGTCCTGGGTCTGGAAGGTCTCGGCGGCGCTGACGAGGTCGGTGGTCTTGCGAAAGGCCCGGTACCGCGTGGAGAGGCGGTTCTGCATGTCGGCGTTGGGGCCGAGATAGAGGTTCATCGCATAGCTGCGGACAATGGGGACGGGACGCCCTCGGTTGACGAGGTGGGTGGTGCGGTCACCGGGGCACTTGTAGATCTCCTTGGCGGCGATGTACGGGGCGAAGGCTGCGTAGCGGCGATCGACGAGGAAGGCGGTGTTCGTGAAGGACGGCGCGAAGTTGTGGTATCCGCCGAGGACCCAGAGTTTCGGACCGCCGGTGGAGGCGGAGTCGACCTCGCCGTTGGTGACCAGCCATTCGGCGTTGTCGTTGCTGTAGAGGTTGGCCGCGAGCCCGATCTGCTTCTGGTTGTTCAGGCACTTCACCCGCAACGCCTGCGCCTTGGCTCCGGACAATGCTGGAAGGAGCATCCCGGCGAGGATCGCGATGATGGCGATGACGACGAGGAGTTCGATCAGGGTGAAACCGTCCCGGCCTGAGGAGGTGGATCGGAGGTGCATGCCAGACACAAGTTCGTCACAACACGCGCCGCGATGCACCGACTATTTCATGGGTGGGTGCGGAATCGCCGAGCCCGGTCAATGAAGTCGGAAAACGACGTCGCACTTGCTGGCAAGCCGCTCGGCTTCGGTCGGGATGCCATTGGGGAACCAGCGTTGGAGGTCAGCGGAACGCGCCATGAGGACCCGGAGAGGAACGGTCGGGGAGGCAGGCCGGAATTCCGGATCCACCGGAAGATCGAGATGCTTTGGGGTGGAGGATGCTTCAGGTGTGACGGAGGATCCGTTGGAAGGTCTCATAAATCTCCTTTGATCCATACGTTAGGAAGATCTGCCGGTAGTGCTCGGAGTCGAGTGAAATACCATTTCGGCGCAGCAGTACTTCAATATCCTCGGCGTCACGATTTGTCCGGTGGGGCAGTGCCTGTCGGAGGACGTGCAACTTCAGGCTGAGCAAGTGGTCGAGTCCGACGACCTGTCCGGTAGTGCCGTCAAAATCAACAGGTATTGCGCTGGTCAGCATCCGCTCGAACGTCCGGCTGTCGACCAACATCAGGTCGAGACCCTCGTTCGAGTCAGGCAGACTGAATTGGGCGAATGCCGAACGTTCTGAAACCAAGGCCAACCCCGCTGCTGCCAATCTCGCCTTCCACATTTCGAGGTCTTCGCGCCTGACGAGGAAATCGACGTCGAATGTTGGTCTGGTGAATCCGTGCGCGGCAACCGCGTATCCGCCGATGATAAGGTACCCGAGTGGCGTGGGTCGTTGGGACAGTTGGATGACTTGCGGCAAGTTCACGGCAGCGGGGCAAATGGTCAGCGGACCTCCTGGATCGTCCGCTCGAAGAGTGCGAGTCCCTCGGCGAGTTGGGACTGTGGCAGGTTCAGGGCCGGCAGGAACCGGACGACGTTCGTTCCGCTGGGGATCGTGAGCAGGCCGGCTTCGTGGAGCCGGTTCACCATCTGGAGGCTGGGGGCCTTGTCGATGTCGGCAAAGGCCCGGATCGATTCGCGGTCCTGGAGTTCGACCCCCTGCATGAACCCGATGCCCCGGGCGTTGCGGACGACGTCGGGGTATTGGATGACCCATCGCTGGAGTTCGGCTGAGAGCCAGTCGCCGGTCTTCCGCACATGGTCGGCGAGGTGATCCCGTTCGATCACCTCCATGATCTTCAACGCAACAGCCGAGGCAAGGGGTGTGCCGCCGAACGTTGTGCCATGGGTGCCGGGGCCGAGCACGTTGCAGAGTTCGACGCCGTGCACCTGATCCCGGACCCAGAAGGCACCGATCGGGAATCCGCCGCCGAGGGACTTCGCCATCGACAGACCATCGACGCGGAATTCGGCGGCACCTGGGAGGCCTTCAAGGATCCGTTGATAACTCTGGAACCGACCCGTCCGGAAATGCCCGCACTGGACGCCATCCAACAGGAGGAGCATCCGCTTCTCATCACAGAGCGCCCGGAGTCCGAGGAGGTAATCGACGGTGGCGGGGGTGATCCCGCCCTCGCCCTGGATGCCCTCGATCAGGATGGCGACGGTGGCCGGGGAAAGTGCGTCGCGTACCGCCTGGAGGTCGTTGAAGGGAATGTGACGGAAGCCGGGCACGAGCGGATCGAAGCCCTTCTTGACCTTGTCCTGTCCGGTGGCGGAGATGCCGCCAAGAGTCCGGCCGTGGAAGGAATTGATGGCGGTGAGGATTTCGAAGCGGCCTTCGTCGTGTCCGAATTTACGGGCGAGCTTGTAGAGGCCTTCGTTGGCCTCGGCCCCGGAATTGCAGAAGAAGACCTTGCCCGGGGCCAGGTGACCGACGAGGGATTGCGCCAGTCGCCCCTGTGGTTCCTGGTAATAGAGATTGGAGACGTGGACAAGGCGTCGTGACTGTTCGACGAGGGCCTGGGTGATTTCGTCGTTGGCGTGCCCAAGGCTGCACACCGCGATGCCACCCCCGAGATCCAGATAGCGCTTTCCGGTAACGTCCCAGACATGGCTTCCCACCCCGTGGCTCAGGGCGAGGTCAAAGCGGCCGTAGGTGGGAACCACGAACTGGTTGAAGAGCTCCCGGACCTCGGCGTGCCGGTTCTGAACGATGGACGGCGGCACTGGAACAATGTCTCTCATCGATAGGCCGCGATTCATGGGAGTTTGGCAGGCGAACGCGACAAAAATTTCGCGGGCTTGGAACTTCAAACTCCTCCACCCACCGGCTTTTCGTTCGCGGTGGCGGCGGATTGGGGTCAGGGTGTGAGCGCGCGATGGAAACGAACGTGAATTTGAAGCGGACGCCCCTTCATGCGGCTCATCAGCGGCTGGGGGCGCGGTTGGTGGAGTTTGGTGGCTGGGACATGCCGGTGCAGTACACGTCGATCGTGGACGAGCACCTGTGCGTGCGGAAGGCCGCTGGGATCTTCGACATCTGCCACATGGGCGAGGTGTGGGTCCGGGGGGAGGGCGCCGAAGCCTTCCTGAACGCGACGTTGACGAACGATGTGCGGAAGCTTTCCCCGGGGCAGGGGCAGTACACCCTGATGTGCATCGAGACCGGAGGCGTCGTTGATGACCTGTACATCTACCGGACCGCAGCGGAAGAATTCCTGCTGATCATCAATGCCTCGCGCATCGAGGTGGATGTGGCTTGGATGCTGGGCCGGCGGGCGGTCTGGATGGGCGCGCCGGTGACCGTGGAAGATGTCTCGGGGACGACCGGCGCGGTGGCCTTGCAGGGACCGCGGGTCGTTGATTTCATCGAGGCCCTGTTCCCTGGGGCACCCACCGGGGGTACGACTGTTGCGCGTGTGACCGAGCTCAAGAAGAACCAGCTGGGGTGCTGGTCGTTTGAGGGACATCCCGTGTGGGTGGCCCGCACCGGGTACACGGGCGAGGATGGCTTTGAAGCGGTGGTTCCTGCGACCGTGGTGGAATCGTTGTGGAACCGTTCGCTGGAACTCGGCAAGACCGCGGGAATGCAGCCCGCCGGATTGGGCGCACGGGACACGCTCCGCACGGAGATGTGCTATCCGCTCTACGGCCACGAGCTGACGCTCGACATCACGCCGATAGAGGCGGGGCTTGGGTTCTTTGTGTCGCTGGACAAGGGAACGTTCGTGGGACGCGACGTCCTCGCCCGTCAGAAAGCGGAAGGCGTTTCGCGCCGTTCGGTGGCCTTCCGCATGACGGACAAGTCGGCGCCGCCGCGCCCGGGTTATCCCGTGTGGGTCAATGGTGAGTCCGCGGGAACGGTGGTCAGCGGCACGCAGAGCCCGTCTCTGAGCAATGGCATCGGGATGGCGTATGTCCCGGTGGCTGCGTCGGAGCCCGGAACCCGGATCGAGGTGGAAATCCGCGGGCGTCGGTTTGCCGCCGAGGTGGTCAAGAAGCCGATCCTGAAGAAGGCCTGAGGGCTGGGGAACCACCGCCGTGGACAAGACGCTCTACGATTTCCTCCCGAAGCTGGAACGTCCGGTGACCGACCTCCTGCTGGGGCGGTTCCTGGATTATGTGACGGCGCGGGGCCTGGAGCTCTATCCGGCGCAGGAACAGGCGATCCTCGACCTGTACGACGAGAAGCATGTCATCCTGAACACCCCCACGGGTTCGGGTAAATCGATGGTGGCGGCGGCGCTCCATTTCAAGGCGCTGGCCCAGGGCCGGCGCTCGGTCTACACGTGCCCGATCAAGGCGCTGGTGAACGAGAAGTGGTTGTCCCTGTGCAAGGAATTCGGCCCGGACAATGTCGGGCTCAGCACGGGGGATGCGACCATCAACCGCGATGCACCCATCCTGTGTTGTACGGCCGAGATCCTGGCGAACCTCGCGCTGCGCGATGGTCCAGAGTGCGTCTTCAAGGACGTGATCGTGGACGAGTTCCACTATTACTCGGATCGCGAGCGAGGCGTCGCGTGGCAGGTGCCGTTGCTGACGCTGTCCAAGTCCCGGTTCCTGCTGATGTCGGCAACACTGGGCGACACGACTTTCTTCGAGGACGAACTCCGCAGCCTGACGGGCAAGGAAGTCTCGACGGTGAAGTCGGTGCAGCGTCCGGTGCCGCTCGACTTCACCTATTCGGAAACGCCGCTGTCGCAGACGCTGGAGAAGTTGGTGGCAGACGGGAAGGCACCCGTCTACGTCGTCCACTTCACGCAGGCCGAAGCGGCGGAAAGCGCCCAGGATTTCACCAGCATCAACGTGGCCTCGCGGGAGGAGAAGGCGGCGATTGCCGCCGCCATTGAAGGCCAACGTTTCAACAGCCCGTACGGTCCCGACATCAAGCGCTGGTTGCGCCATGGCATCGGACTGCACCATGCAGGACTGTTGCCGAAGTACCGGATCCTGATCGAACAGCTCGCGCAGCGAGGCTTGCTCAAGGTCATCTGCGGAACGGATACCCTCGGGGTGGGGATCAACGTCCCGATCCGGACCGTCCTCTTCACGCGCTTGTGCAAGTACGACGGACAGAAGGTCGGCATCCTGACCTCGCGGGATTTCCATCAGGTCGCCGGCCGCGCTGGCCGCAAGGGGTATGACAACGTCGGGTGGGTGGTGGCACAGGCCCCGGAGCACGTCGTCGAGAACCTGAAGCTGGAGGAGAAGGCGGCGCGGGATGGCAAGAAGGTGGTCAAGAAGAAGGCTCCGGAGAAGAACTTCGTCAGCTGGGACCGCAACACCTACCAGCGGCTGATCGGGGCACCGCCCGAGCGCCTGCAATCCCGATTCCAGGTCAGCCACGCGATGCTCCTCAACGTGCTGTCGCGTCCCACGGATGGATGCCGGGCGATGCAGGACCTCATCCGCCGTTGCCACGATTCACCGACGACCAAGAAGAACCACCGCAAGCGGGCGTGGCAGCTGTTCCGGTCGTTGCTGGACCGCAAGATCGTGGAAGTGATCCCGCGCACGGAGGCGGGCGCGAAGGTGCGGGTGAACGTGGAGTTGCCGGAGGATTTCTCGCTCAACCAGGTCTTGTCGCTTTACCTGCTGGACACGTTGCGCCTGCTGGATCGGGAGGCACCGGACTACGCGCTGGATGTCATCACGCTCGTGGAGTCGATCCTGGAAGATCCGGACCTGATCCTGCGCCGGCAGTTGGACAAGGTGAAGGACCAGAAGATGGCCGAGTGGAAGGCCAGCGGGATGGAGTACAACGAGCGGATGGACGAGTTGGAGAAGCTCGAGTACCCGAAGCCGAAGCGGGAGTTCGTCTACGACACGTTCAACGCGTTCTCGGAGAAACACCCGTGGGTCGGCCAGGAGAACATCCGGCCGAAATCGATCGCCCGAGAGATGTTCGAGTCGTACCGGTCGTTCTCGGACTACATCAAGATCTACGATCTCCATCGGGTTGAAGGCCTCCTGCTCCGGCATCTGATGGGGGTGTGGAAGGTCCTGCGCCAAACCGTGCCGGCCGAGGCCAAGACCGAGACGGTTCAGGAGATGGAGGAGTACCTGTCCACGATGTTGCGTCAGATCGACTCCAGCCTGCTCGACGAGTGGGAGAAGATGCGGAATCCGGATTACACACCCAAGGCGGCTCCCGCCGAGGTGCGTCCGCCGGGTGCGGAAGAAGCGGCCAAGGATGTCACCCGGGACGAAGTGGCGTTCACTGCGGCCATTCGTGCGCGGGTGTTCCTGTTCCTGCGGTCGGTGGCGAACGACGCCTTCGAGGAAGCGTTGTCCGGGCTTCCGGTCATGACCCGAGGAGATGGCGGCGGTCTCTGGACACCGGAGGCATTGAAGGCCTTGGTGGAGCCGTACTACGCCGATCACCAGTGGATCTGCATGGATCCGGGTGCCCGCAACCGGCAGCACACGCACGTCGTGAAGTCGGAGGATCGAAAGACCTGGAAGGTCGAACAGATCTGGGTGGATCCCGAAGAGAAGAACGACTGGAGTGCGGTGTTCGCGGTGGATCTGGATGCTTCCCGTGCCGCCAGCCAGCCGGTGTTCGCACTCACGGGCTTGGGGCCAGTGGGACGCCATGATGTTCCAGCGCCCGTGGTGGAGGATCCGGGACCGCCGGCGACATAAGTTGGATTTGCGTACGCCTCTGGAATGGTGCTGCGATCGCGTTGGAGGCACCACCGTGCTGGGCGATTTTGGCGGCATCGGGGCAGAGGTCTGGAATCGTTTGAAACCCGGGATACAGGTAACGGGTCAACACCGGCGCCAGGAACTGGAATTGCTCCGGTCCTGCGCGTTGACTCGATCATGAACACGGCTCACGCTCGCGCATCCATGAGTATTGTCCGTCCGTTGGTTGCAGCGGTTGCCGCCGCCGGTTTGCCGGTGGCGCTGACGGCTGCGGAAATCCGGCAGGTGTCCCTCGACGATTGCCTGCAGATGGCGCTGCAGAAGAACCTCGACGTGCGCATTGCGCAGTACACGCCGATGGTGACGCGGTTGACACTCAGTTCGGCCTATTGGACCTACGAGCCAACACTGTCGGCAGGCGCGCGCCAGTCCTATGCGGAGTCCGAGGCCTTGACCGTGATCGGCGCCTTCCAGCCTCCGGCCAACGAATCCTGGAACGAGCGCTTCGATACCTCGGTGACCGGGTTGATTCCCACCGGCATGAACTACCAGCTCACCGCGGCGATGAACCGCCAGAGCGGTGAGCAGGGCGGGGTGGATCGGGGATTTTTCTATACCCCGTCTGTGGGAATGACCGTGACGCAGCCGTTGCTGCGCAACTTCTGGATCGACCAGCCCCGCCTGACCATCCAGTTGGAAAAACGGAACCTCAAGCAGGGTGAGTACGACGTGCGCGCCCAGGTAATCCAGACTGCGACCGATGTCACGATCGCCTATCACGACCTGATCGCCGCCCGGGAGAGTGTCCGGGTGCAGCAGAAGGCGTTGGAACTGGCCGAGCGTTCCCTGATGGAGAACAAGAAACGCGTTGAGGTCGGCGCCATGGCACCTCTCGACGAAAAGGAAGCCGCGGCGCAGGTGGCCCGGTCGAAATCCGATTTGATTTCGGCGCAGCAGAGCCTGTCGATCGCCCAGAATGCGTTGAAGCGACTGACGACGGACGACTTTGCAGGAATGAAGGATGCCGAGTACGAACCGACGGCGCGGTTGGTGGCGATTCCGGAGACGTTCAACCGGATCGACAGTTGGCAGAAGGGCCTGTCCATGCGGCCCGACATCCTGCGGAACCGGTTGGAATTGGAGAAGCAGCGCCTGACGATGAAGTTCACGCGCAACCAGCTGTTCCCGCAGTTGGACCTGCAGGGATCCTTTGGTGTCGCGGGTGCCGATGCGAATCTCGGTCCATCGCTTGACGACATCGAGA
>JBIKWS010000149.1:0-7758 GCA_044356195.1 Cyanophyceae cyanobacterium | reverse complement strand
CCTCCTTCAGGGCACCGGCCCAGGTGAAGGCGGCGGCGGGTTCCTCGTGGGCCACCTGGCCGACGAACGTCTCGATGGCCTTTTGTCGGGTGGGTTCGTCGTTGAGCTTGTTGATCCAGTCCGCGGCCTTGGCGGGCGCTTCGCGGGCCCATTGGCTGATGAGGATGTTGTTGGCCTGGGTGCGCAGATCGCCTTCAGGAAAGCGGGAAATCCACTCGGCGGCATCATCGGCGTTGGCGCGGACGTATTCCATGAGCACGGCCGAGACGGCACGGTCCTGTCCGGGGCCTGGAGGGAGGGCGGCGGCGGCGGCAGCGGCTTCGGCAGGGGCCTGTCCCGACCAACTCGCCAAGGCAGCGGATTGTGCGGCCTCACGGGCGGTGGGATCCGTGAGCGTGCCGGCCCATGCGAGGGCATCGGCAGGGTTCTGGGACGCCCAGCGGTTGGCGAGGCCTTCGACGAGGCCTTCGCGTGGGATGTTGGCTGGGAGTTGGTCGAAGAAAGCCGAAGCGGCCTTGGGATCGGTGGAGCCCCAGGTGGACAGAAGATTCTGAAGGGCTCCGTGGCGGGCCGAGTCGGCGGGAAGGTCGAGGAGATAACGGCCGGCCTCCTCGGGTTTGGTCTGGGCCCAACGTTCGGCGACGGTGTTGAGCATCTGGGAGCGGAGTTCGCCCGGAGGGAGATCCTTGGCGTAAGCGGCGGCTTCGGTGGGGTTCTGTTCTGCCCATTGGTGGGTGAGACGCCCGATGGCGGCGTTCTGGGTCCGGCCTTCGGGGAGGGACTTGGCCCAGGAGAGGGCTCCTTCGAGGTCGGTATCGGCCCAGCGGCCGGCGAGGTCGCCGAGCATCTGACGTTGGGATTCACCGGGGGGAAGGGTGGAGAGGAACTCGGCGAGGGGTTTGGGGTTGGTCCCGTCCATGGCCCAGATCAGCGACTGCGTGATCTCGCGGCTGCTGGCCAGTGCAGGGTTTTGCTGGAGCCAGGCGATGGCGGCGGTGGGGTCCTGTCCGGCCCAGGCTTGCAGGACCTGGGTGGTGGCCTGGGTGCGGGCGGTGCCAGGGGGGAGATTGAGGGAGGCCTGTGCGGCGGCAGCGGGATCGTTCTGAGCCCATCCGGCGAACACTCCCGCAAGGGCCTGGTCCCGGGTGGGACCCGCCGGAAGTTCGCGGGCCCAGGTGAGCGCGGCGGTGGGATCCTGCTGGGCAAGTTCGCTCGCCACATTGTGGAAGGCCCAGGTGCGATCGCCCACGGCCTTGAGTCCCTTGAGGAGTTCCGCGGCCGCCGCAGGATCGCCCTGCATTCCCTGGGCAACGGCCAGCGTGGTGGCGGTCCGCTCGGGTCCTTCGGGAAGTCCGTTGATGATTTCGCGGGCGCCTTCGGGATCGCGCTGCGCGAGGGCGGTCAGGGCGGCGGAACGGGCTCCCTCGCGGATCTTGCCGGTGGGGATGAGGTCGGCGAGTTCGAGGGCGGCGCGCGGGTCCTGCCACGCGACCATCTGAGTAGCCTCGGCGAGCACGCGCTGGCTGGTGGATCCCGCGGGGAGTTTCCGGCACCAGGCGATGGCTCCGGCACTGTCGCGCTGCGCCCAGACCTGGACGACGGTGGCGAGGAGGTTGCCGCTGCTGCGGGTGTTGCCGCCTGCTGACTGCATGGTCACCGCCATTTCCGCGGCACGCTGGGGGTCCACCTCCGCAATTGAGGTGAGGACGATGCGACGGGCTTCGACGCGCTGGTTTGCAGGCAGGGCGTCGAGGCGGGCCATGGCTGCGGTCGGATCCACTTCCGCCAGCCCGTGGATGGCAGCCACCAGAAGTTCGCGGCGTTCGGATCCGGCCGGGAGTTTCTGGACCCATTCGAGCGCACCGGCGGCGTCTCGCCGGGCCCACTCGATCACGGCGGGGCGCAGGGCCTGGGTCCGTTCGTTGCGATCGCGCAGGCTCTGGGCGTATTCGAGAACGGCCATCGGGTCGACCTCGGCCCAGTGCTCCAGGACCTGGAACCGGAAGTTCTCGCGCATCCCTGCCGGCAGGATGGCGTTGCCGGCGGCGATGGCTTCCATGGCCTCGGCAGGCTTCACACTGCGGGCGATGTCGCTGAGACGGATCCAGCGTCGGCTGGGGTGTTCGCGCAGCACGGCCCGCAGGCGGACCTCGATGGAGCCCGTGGCGGTGGCGGCCGAAGGATTGTTGGTGCGTGCGGGGATGGGACGCGATGGCGTCGGAAGGGTGCCCAGCCCGGACGTCGCGGCGGCGGGGGTGCCCGATGATGGAGGGGAGGGTCGTCGACGGCCCAGTTGGTAGCCGGTACCTCCGGCGATGGCGGCGGCGAGGGCGATCGGGATCCAGACGTTGGAGGACATGGCGGGAAGCGGTGCGGGGAAAACCGGACCGGATGTCCGTACCTTGGCCCCGGGCCCTGTCTTGGGCAAGACAGCCGTGGAGTTGCCAACGCCAGAGAGGTTTCGGGTTTGCATGGCGGGGCGTGGGACGGTTGGGTGTGGGGACACCGCTACTCACTCTCATGCCTTCCGAGACCTTGTTTGGCGCGCTGGCGCCCGCCGCCGCCGATCCGAAATTCCGCGTCCGCAACGGGCGGATCCGCCAGTCGATCATGGGCTGGACGTACAATCCAATGCCGGTGCCGGAACTGGCGCGGTTGTGTCGGGAGATTGGATTGGTCGGGATGGAAGGCGTCGATGCGCAGCACTACCCGCTGATCCGGGAGTTGGGGATGGAGATCGCGTTGGTGGGGTCGCATGGATTTGCGAAGGGGCCCTTCAATCCAGCGAACCGGGAGGCCGTGGTGGCGGCGTTGCGGCAGGGCATCGATACGGCGGTGAAGTTTGGGTCGAAACGCGTGATCACGTTCACCGGGATGCGGGAGCCGGGGATCACCGACGAGGCCGGCGCGAAGCACTGCGTGGAGACCTGGAAGGAGGTCATGCCGTACGCGGAAGAGAAAGGCGTCGACCTGTGTCTCGAACACCTGAACAGCCGGGATTTAGGGCACCCGATGAAGGGACATCCGGGGTACTTCGGCGATGACGTGGGCCTTTGCGCCCGCTTGGTGCGTCAGGTGGATTCGCCGCGCATGAAGCTGCTCTTCGACTTCTATCACGTGCAGGTCATGCACGGGGATGTGATCCGGCGGTACCGGGAGTTGCAGTCGATCATCGGACACCTGCATGTCGCGGGCGTGCCGGGGCGCGGGGAACTGGACTCCACGCAGGAGTTGAATTACCCGGCCGTGATGCGTGCGGTGGCCGACTCCGGATACACGGGCTTCGTGGCGCAGGAGTTCCTGCCGACGTGGACGGACCGCGTGCTGGCGTTGCGGCACGCGGTGGCGCTGTGTGATGTGTGAACGGGAGACGGGTTCAGCCCTTGGTCTTGCCCTTGGGCTTGGGGATGCTGCTCCGGGGTTGGCTGGAACGTTCGGCGGGTTTGCCGGTCTTCCGGGGAGCGGTGGCCCGTGGCGCGACACGGCGCACTTCGGTCCGCGTGGCCTTTCCGGCGGAATTGCGGGCGTCGGGATGTTCGACGGGAGCGAGGGGCTTCTTGCTGCGTCGGGCGGTCTGTTCCGCGAGGGGAACAGCCAGTGGGACCTCTACCGTGGGCGGCGGAGGAACGACAACGAGGGGAGGGGTGGTGGGTGCTTTCTTTGGTTTCGCCATGACAGGAACCTGACACGGGTCCCCGGGTTGCGCACGTCCTCTCTTGTCGGGAACACACCGTGGGAAGGACTCGAAGGCGTCCTCAGCCCCAGCGGGGCAACGCCCGGAGTCTGGGAACGGGGGGCTGGACTTTCGCCGCGTGGGGGCACGCGGCCTACAGATTGGGAGTTGCCAGTTTAGGCCGGGTGCCCTCACCCGGTTTCAGGATGCGCCCCGCCCCATACTTGAGTCGTTTCTTGACCGTGAAGTCCAACTCGCCAGTGTTGAGTCAGTTGTGCAGAAACTGGCTTGCCGACTTTGTCCCGATACCGTGGCCCGGTCCTTTCGAGTGGCTGTCGATGGTCCCAAATGAAAGACGGCATCACAATCGCAGGGGGCGACACCGCCCAACCCATCAACACGGCCCGGCGTGTTGCTGTGGTTGCAAAAAGCGCCGCGGGATCTCACCAGCCCCGCTTTCTGGACTGTGGTTGTGGAGCCGGCAGTTACCTGCCGCACATTGAGGCCCTCGGATGGCAGGTTTCCGGGTTGGAATTCCTGCCCGACAAGATTGCAGCAGCTCGGGCGGCTGGCCTGGGGGAAGACAAGGTTGTCCAGGGGGATCTTCAGGCACTGCCCTTTGCATCGGAGAGTTTTGACATCCTGCTCTTCAATGAAGTCCTTGAGCACGTTCCCTCCGATGAGGCTGCACTGGCCGAGGCCCATCGCGTCCTGAAACCGGGTGGGCTGCTGGTGGTGTTCTCGCCCAACAGACTCTACCCGTTTGAATCCCATGGCGTCCTGCTGAAGCAGCAGGAGCAAAAGGTGAAGGTGCCGGTATGGACCCCGTTCATTCCCTATATACCGCTCTCTGTTGGCAGACGCTTCTTCCACTATTGGGCAAGGAATTATTGGCCCCATGAATTGAGAGCCCTGGTGGGTCGAAGCGGATTCACCATTCAGGAAGCTTCCTATGTGTGGCAGACATTCGAGGGGATCTCCGGAGACCGATCGGGATTCCTTCGTTTGGCCCGTCCCACATTGAGGAAGCTTTCCCTGCTGCTTGAGCGTCTTCCTGGGTTGAGGGCCTTTGGAGTTTCGCAATACATCTGTGCCAGGAAGGGCGTTTCAGGGCGGTGAGGACCCCGTAGCCCGGAGGCTGCTCGTATTGGTACGCGGTCGAGCAACCGCACGGGGCCATGTTATCGGCAATGGAAGCAGCCGGGTGAGGGCACCCGGCCTCCAAGGTAGGTTGCTACGGATGGGGCGGTGGAAATTGAGGTCTTCAAAGTTTGCGGTCGGGTGGCGAGGGTTGCGGGATGCAGGTTGTGCTGGGGCAGATGGACATCGTGTGGGAGGACGCGTCCGCGAATGTGGCGCGAGTGACGGCAGCGTTGGAACGCGTGGTGCCGCGGGCGGGAGCGTTGGTGGTTTTGCCGGAGATGTTCGCGTCGGGATTCAGCATGGACGCGACGCGGGCGTGCGCGGGCGGGGCGTTGGCGGCGGAGGCCTTGGCGGGTTGGGCGCGACGCTGGGGTTGCTGGGTTGTTGGGGGGGTGGCGCTGGAGGACGCGAACGGTCCGGGCAACATGGCGCTGGGGTTCGGACCCGATGGCGCGGAACTTTTCCGGTTCCGGAAACTGCACGGGTTCAGTCCGACGGGCGAACCCCAGCAGTATCGATCGGGCGATGCGGTGGGCGTGTGGACGCTGGGGGAATTCCGAGTGGCTCCGTTCGTGTGTTATGACCTGCGTTTTCCGGAGGTGTTCCGGGCGGCGGTCGGGCAAGGGGCGGACCTGATGGTGGTGATCGCGAACTGGCCGGCGCGCCGGGAGCGGCATTGGCTGGCGCTGTTGCAGGCGCGGGCGATCGAGAACCAGGCGTGGGTGATTGGCGTGAACCGCGCCGGCGCGGATCCGAACGCGACCTACTCGGGACGGAGCGTTGTTGTCGATCCGATGGGGGTGGTGCGCGTGGACGCGGGGGAAGGGGAACGCTGGGTCACGCTGGACGTGGACGTGGCAGAGGTGCGCGCGTGGCGCGAGGTGTTCCCGGCGTTGAAGGACCGGCGCGAAGGCTGGACGCGGTGACAGGAGCGCGCGTCAGCGCAGGTAGGTCTTGAGCCAGTCGAAGATGGTGCGGTGCCAGAGTTCGCTGTTCTGGGGTTTCAGGACCCAGTGGCCTTCGTCGGGGAAGTAGAGCAGGCGGGAGGGCACGCCCTGGCGCTGGAGGGTGGTGAACAGGGAGAGGCCCTGGTGGATGGGAACGCGGAAATCGAGTTCGTTGTGGATGACGAGATTCGGCGTGCGGAACTTCGCCGCGTGGCGATGCGGGGACCACTTGTCGAAGTTCGGATCCTGCCACGGGATGCCGTGTTCCCACTCGTCGAACCACAGTTCCTCGGTGGTGCCGTACATGCTGGTGAACTCATACACGCCGCAGTGGGTGACGAGGGTCTTGAACCTGTCGGTGTGGCCCTGGAACCAGTTCATCATATAACCGCCAAAGGAGGCTCCGGCGGCGGCCATGCGTTGGTTGTCGATGTAGGGTTGCTTGTCCACCCACGCAAGGCAGGCCATGAGGTCGTCGTACACCTTGCCGCCCCAGTCGTGGGAGATTTCGTCGGTGAACTTCTGTCCGAATCCCGTGCTTCCGCGCGGATTGGGCAGGGCGAGGACCCATCCGTTGGCGGCCCAGACCTGCGCGTTCCAACGGGTGGACCAGGAATCCATGAAGGCTCCCTGCGGACCGCCGTGCACCCAGAACACCAGTGGATGCCGGCGCTTTGGATCGAACCCGGGCGGGCGCAGGATCCACATCTGGACGGGCGTGCCGCCCGCGCCGGTGACGGTGACGGACTCGGGCTCGGGAAGCGTGAGATCGGCGAGGCGCGCCGTGTTGGCGCGGGAGAGGTTGAACAGCGTTCCGCCGGAAAGGGGCAGCGCGAAGACGTCGGGCGGATGCGTCATCCGGCTGAGCGTGAACACGAGTTGCGAACCGGCGAAGGAGGCGTCGCCAGCGGTTCCGGTGGTGGTGATCGGTTGGGGTTGCCCGCCGTTCAGCCCGAGTTTCCAAAGGCGTTTCGTGCCGGCGGACTCGGCTTCGAGGATCAGGGATCGGCTGTCCGGATTCCATGTGATGCCTTCGACGGAGGTATCGAAGTCGGCGGTGAGGCTGCGCGACTTCCCGGACTGGCGGTCGAGGAGGAAGAGTTGCCAGCGGTCGGCCTCGGCTCCGGGGCGGGCCTGGGCGCGCCATGCGAGGTAACGGCCATCGGGGGAATACTTGGGACAGCCGTCGGCGGCGGGGTTGGCGGTGAGGCGGGAACGTTCGCCCGAGGCGATGTTGACGGACCAGAGATCGTGGTTGGTGGACCACGCCTCCTCGCGGGTGGGCATAGGGGTTGCCGTGTGGGCGATCTCGCGGCCGTCGGGTGAGAAGGCGAATTCGTCGCCCGCGCTGAAGGTGGACGACGTGGGGACGGCGTCGCGGTTTCCGGGGGTGAGATTGCGCGGCGAACCGGCGGCGACGCCGTTGGTCACTGGGACGACGAAGAGATGCTGGCGCTTGTCGTCCACCCACGAATCCCAGTGGCGGTAGAGGAGTTGGTCGATGACGCGGGCCTGGACCTTGGAGCCTTCGCGGGACTTCTGCTTGTCGCGGTTGAGCTTGTCGGCCTCGGCGAAGGGCTTGTCGGAGAACTCGGGGAAGACGGCGGAGACGAAGGCAATGTGGGTGCCGTCCGGCGACCAGACCGGCGTCGTGGCCTCGGTGGAGACGCTGGTGAGGACGCGGGCTTCGCCGCCGGCAACCGGCAGGGTGTAGAGCTGGAAATCGCCGCCGCGGTTGGACTCAAAGACGATCCATTGGCCGTCCGGAGACCAGCGCGGGTGACGGTCGTGACGCGGGGATGTGGTCAGGGGGCGCGGTGTCCCGCCGGCGGTGGGCACGATCCAGAGATCGGAGTTCGTGCGGTTGTCGGCGTACTCGACCTCGCTGACGACGTACACGATCCACTTGCCGTCCGGGGAGGGCTGGGGATCGGAGACGCGACGGAAGGCGAGGACGTCCTCGACGCTGATGGGGCGCGCCGCCATGAGGGAACC
>JBIKWS010000129.1:0-8249 GCA_044356195.1 Cyanophyceae cyanobacterium | reverse complement strand
CCATCGCGCGCCAACTGCAGCAGTTGGGCGTGGCTGATCTCCTCCGCCTGAGGCGCGCGGGTTCGGGTGGCGAGGACCACGACGGGAACGAGCGCGGACAGGAGGATCATGAGGATCCACGTGCGCGCTGGCATGCGTGGTTCGGATTGGCGCTTATCGCCGGAGGGGAAGGAGTCGTCGGACATGGCCCTTAGTGAGGAGACCGTAACACCCGGGTGTCGAAGGCGCAACGGTGACCACAGAACGGATTTTGGCCCTGGATGTAGGTGTTGGATTCTGCGGATTGCACCGAAAATGAAGAGGATTCGGCGAAAGGCTGGGAACCCGGACTGCTGGATTCAGGCCCGACCTACCGTCATCCAGCAGGGATTGGAGAGACTTGGGAGGCACGAGGCGCCGTTCACTTCTTGCGGACGGTGAGCCAGAGCCAGTCGGTTTCGTTGATCAGGAGGCGGTGGAAACCTTGCGGGACGCCGTTGTTCTCGCCGGTAGTGGCGAGTTCGTGGATGACATGGAAGAGGGGGCCGTTGGTGCCGGATCGGACATGGATCCGGAGCGGACGTTGCACCGGGGGTGCATTGGTTGTGGCAGTCCACAACAGGGTGGCTTCCTTGGCGTCGCCGGAGACGTCGACCGGAACCACGCTCACGCCTTCCGGTGCGTCTTGCACCTCGATCCGCAGAGGGCCTTCGAGCCCGCCCAAGCGTTGCAAGGCGACCTTGAACTCATTGGTCTTTCCCGTTTCGACGCTGAGTGCAGAGACTGCTGCGGTTGCGCGTACCCCTGGAGTCACTACTTCCAGCTGCAAACGGTACCGATGGTCCGTGCCTGTCTGTGAGAGGACCGATCCAACGACGGCGCGGAAGGTGCCATCGGAGGGGGCCTTCCACGTCAGTGCAGGATCCCCGAAGCTGGAATCATCATCGTGGGCGAGTTCCTTCCCTGCGGCGTCGAGGATCCGGAGCGACGCGTCGAGCGGGGAACCCAACGCGGTGGCGTGCACCTCGATCCGATAGATTGTTCCTTTGGTGGCGGCAAAGCCGTAATGGTCGCGTTCACCGCGGGTTGCCAGCATGCCGGTGACCGCGGATGGGACGGGCAGGACCGGGGTGTTGGTCCCTTCCCGTGTTTCGCGGAGCTCTGGCCCGTTCCCCAGGGGAATCCAGGCCGGGCCGGCATAACCGGCGAGTGTGGGCTGGATCCAGGGTTGGTTTGTTGCGGCCGTGGTCTGGGCGGGGAGGTGGATCCGGGGTGATTCAGAAGCGAGATTGAAGCCGAGGATACGTGCCTCGGTTGATTGCACTCGGCTAAGCCCGGCCGGGTCGAGGCCCAGTGCGTAGGGGCCGTCAGCGAGGTGCAAACGGTAAACGCAACGGGCGTTCCCGGTGAATCGCACGTCTGATTCCGCGGGATGTGGAAATCCGAACACCTCGATGCGGTAACGGCCGGACTCCGGGGCTGTGACGGCCAGAAAGGGATCGAAGGTGAAGCCGTCGTCGTGGTTCCAACCGATGAGGGTGCCGCGATCGTCACGGATGCGCAGGACCGCATCGAGCGGCGAAGCCAGCACGAAGGCTTCGATCCGGGCAATGAGGGTGCGTCCCTTGGCCACTGTCACTTCGAAGGTGTCGACGTCGTCGCGCTTTTCGAGACGGCCTTCGATCAGGGCCGGGAGTGAATCCACAACCTGGGCCTGCTTTGAGGCGTCGTTGGGCTCGACTTCGGTCTGGACGGGGCGTGGATCAACGATGAGGAACCGCGGATTGCTGGCGCCCTCCTCGTTGAGGGCCCGGGCAAGGTACGTTCCCGGGGGGACGTCTGGGTCGACCACGACCCGATACTTCGGGGCGTTGGTGGTGGGCTCGGCGTGGATCCCTGGATGATTGAACACGAGCGGCGTCGGCCATGGGGTCAACGTTCCGACGCCGGTGATTTCGTTGGTGGATCCGGGACGAGCGCTCGGGGGAAACAGATGATCCAGGGTGGGAGCCGCAGCCTGGGCAGCAATGACGAGGCCCAAACCCATTCCCGCGGCCAGCTGGCACCAGAGGTGTCCCACGGATCGCGGGACCGACACCGGTTGCATCAGACGAACAGGTCGCGGATGGGGCGACCGTTGTTGACGAGTTGGACGGGGCGTCCGGTTGGCGTGTGGAGGATCTGTTGTGGATCGATCCCGAGCTTGGTGTAGAGCGTGGCGGCGAAGTCTTCGGGGCGGCAGACCTTTTCGGCGGCGTGGTATCCCTTGGCATCGGTGGCCCCGATGACATGACCACGGGGAACACCGCCACCCGCGAACAACACCGACATCGCATGCGGCCAATGATCGCGGCCGGCGTCCTTGTTCACCTTCGGGGTCCTGCCGAATTCACCGAGGACGACGACGAGTGTGGACTCCAGCAGCCCGCGTTCGTCGAGGTCGGCGATGAGGGCGGCCACGCCTCGGTCGAGGTTGCGGACCGTGTCGCCCTTGTAGGCTTCGAACAGCTTGGTGTGATGGTCCCAACCGCCGGAGTACACGGTGACCCATGAGACCCCGACCTCGACGAGGCGGCGGGCGAGGAGCAGGCGCTGGGAGAAATCGTTCCGGCCATACCGGTCGCGGAGCTTTTCGTCCTCCTTCTTCAAGTCGAACGCTGCCTGCGCTCGCGGTGAGAGGACAAGTCCGACGCCCTGGGCGAGGTATTGGTCGAAGGTGACCGCCGGATCATCGGCGAGCTTGTCCGTGAGTCGCTCCATGCGGTCAAGCGCAGCGCGGAGGTCCCGGCGGGACGAGGCGCGCCCCTCGCTGATTTCGGACGGGAGGACCACGTCGCGGACCTGGAAGGCAGCGGAATTGGGAGAACCGTCGATGACAAAAGGTGCGTGCTGGCCACCGAGGAAGTTGGGACCGCCGCTGCGGGAAACCTGCGGCATGGTGACGTAGGGGGGGAGGCCTTCGCGTTGGCCGCGCTGGTGGGAGACGACGGATCCGAAGGACGGATGGAAGGTGACGAATGCGCCGCAGGCGACGGGTTGGGGCGTGGGTGCCCCGGTCATCAGGTAATGGTTGCCGCCCCCGTGGTTTGGATCCTTGTGACAGAGCGAACGGAGGATCGTGAGCTTGTCCGCGACCTTGGCGAGTTCCGGAACGGCCTCGCTGAAATGGATTCCCGGGACCGACGTGGAGATCGGCTTGAAGTCCCCGCGGATTCCGGAAGGCGCGTCCGGCTTTGGATCAAAAGTCTCGTAATGCGATGGTCCGCCATCGAGCCAGACCATGATGCAATTGACGGGTTTGGTGGGGGCCGATGGGGCGTGGATGACCTTGGCTGACTTGCCGGCCTGGGCCGCCTGAAGGCGCAGTGCGTCAGCAAAGCCGAGCCCCAACATGCCTCCAATGCCGAGCTGGAGGAAATCCCGTCGGGGGATTCCGGCGCAATTGCGGGTCAGCGGTCTCATGACTTTGGCGACGAGTGTAGGCACGACGGTAAGCTTGACCAGAGGCGAGTTGGGCAACGGGGAGAAAGTCGGAGCAATTGAACCCGTGCTCGTGTCTTCTGCCCGATGTCAAGATGGCAATCCGGGGCAAATGAAGGACACAAACGAACACTGGCGGTTCGAGGCCGGGCCTGCCATCCTCGGGCAAAAGTTTGAATCATTCGAGCTGCCCTGTGGGCTTCTGGACGTCGAGGGATGACCGGATGTGACTCAGGGATGCGCCAAGGCGCAGTGCCGTCTGATGTTTGTTTGGAGTCACGACACATGTCCAATATGGGAGTACTCGGCCGTTTGAAGGCGATGGCCATTTCAGTGAGGCAATGGTTCGACGCGGATTACCGGTCGGAGGAGTTGTTGCTCCGCAAAGACATTCCCAACAAGGTGGAGTGGGTTCGGACGATCCCTTTCGTCATCCTGCACGCGGGTTGTCTGGGCGTGATCTGGACCGGATGGAGCTGGACCGCGGTTGCGGCGGCGGTGTTCCTCTACTTCGTCCGGATGTTTGCGGTGACAGGCTTCTTCCACCGGTATTTTTCGCACCGCACCTTCTCGACCTCTCGCCCCATGCAATTCGTGTTGGCCGTTTGGACGGGTACCTGTGTGCAGCGTGGGGCGCTGTGGTGGGCGTATACGCACCGCCATCATCACCAGCACTCGGACGAGCCAGTGGACAAGCATTCGCCGCGGCAGCACGGGTTCCTCTGGTCGCACATCGGCTGGATCACGAGCGCGAAGAATTTCCCGACGGATTACAGCCGCATCAAGGATCTGGCGAAGTTCCCTGAATTGGTGTTCCTCAACCGGTTTGACGTGTTGGTGCCGGTGTTGTTTGCGGTGTTCCTGTTCTTCCTGGGCGTGGCGATGAACGCGATCTGGCCGACGCTCGGAGTCACGGGTGCCCAGATGCTGGTGTGGGCCTTCTTCATCAGCACGACCGTCCTGTTCCATGGCACGGCGTGCATCAACTCGATGGCGCACGTGTTTGGGCGTCGCCGGTACGAGACTGGGGATGACAGCCGGAACAGCTTCCTCCTGTCCATGATCACGATGGGAGAGGGTTGGCACAACAACCACCACATGCACATGAGCTGCGTCCGTCAGGGCTTCTACTGGTGGGAAGTGGACATCACCTACTACCTGCTGAAGATGATGTCGTGGACGGGGTTGATCTGGGATCTGCGTCCGGTGCCGAAGGCGGCGTATGACACCACCCGTCACCTGAGTCACCAACCGGTGGCCGCCAAGGCTGCGGTTTCCGCCGCGGATACAGCCGCGACAGAAGAAGCGGCCGCAGTGCGTTCCCTGCCGGTGAAGCCCTGAAGCATGTCCCGGCCCACGTTGGCGATTGTCGGGACCGGCATCGCGGGGATGGGTTGTGCCCACATCCTGCAGGATCGGCATGACCTGACGCTGTTCGATCAGGCCGATTACATCGGCGGCCACACAAATACGATCGAGGTTGCGGAAGGCGCACGGAAGGTGGCCTTCGATACGGGGTTCATGGTCTTCAACAAGGTGACCTACCCCCGGTTGGTACGCCTTTTTGAAGAATTGTCCGTGCCCATCAAGGCGACGGACATGTCGTTTTCCGTGCAGCACCTGCCGACCCGGTTGGAGTATTCCGGGTCCAGCCTGAACCATCTGTTTGCGCAGCGCCGGAATCTGTTCCGGCCGCGCCATTACCGGATGCTGCTTCAGGTGAACCGCTTCAATCGGGAGGCCATCGAGGCGCTGACGGATCCCAGATGGGCCGGCGTGACGATCGGGGAGTACGTGGAGATGCGGGGGTACGGGGCGGACTTCCTGAACCTCTTTCTGGTGCCCATGAGCAGTGCCGTGTGGAGCACGCCGCCCGAGGGCATGCTGAATTTCCCCGCGGTGACCCTGCTGCGATTTTTTCATAACCATGGGTTCCTGGGGCTGCATACGCAGCATCCATGGTGGACGGTGGATGGCGGTTCCCGCGAGTACGCGAAACGCTTGATGGCCCCACTGAAGGACCGTGTCCGGTTGTCGGATCCGGTCGTGGCCGTTCAGCGATTGCCGGGCGGAGGGGCCGAAGTTGCCACCAAGTCGGGTTGGCGTGGGCGGTTTGACCGGGTGATCCTCGCGGCGCACGCCGATCATTCATTGGCGATGCTCAAGGATGCGGATGCCGAGGAGCGACGGTTGCTGAAGGAGTTCCGGTACCAGCCGAACCGTGCGGTGATCCATACGGACGCGGTCGAGATGCCGAAGGCGCGCCTTGCGTGGGCCGCGTGGAATTATCGGATCCAGGTGGGAGCCGATGGGAAGGTTCTGCCGACGACGGTTTACTGGATGAACCAGTTGCAGGGTGTGAGCGACCAGGTGGATTACTTCGTCTCGATCAACGGGGGGCGGGATGTGGATCCCGCGAAGGTCATCCGGACGATCGATTACGAGCATCCGCTGTTTTCATTGGGAGCCGTGCGGGCGCAGGCATCATTGCCGAACTTGAACCGGCGTGATCCCGGCCAGGCGGTGTTCTTCTGCGGAAGCTATTTCCGTTACGGGTTCCACGAGGACGCGTTCAGCTCGGCGGTGGATCTTTGCGAAGTTCTGACCGGGGAGAAGCGATATCCGGCGGCTGCGAAGTAGTGGGGAAGTTTCAAGTTTGAAGATTTAAGATTGAAGTTCCCAGGAATGTGCTGCGTGCCCTCATGCGGCGTGTAGATGGGCGGCACCGGGTGGGGGCACCCGGCCTACAGTCGGGCATCCGACCTCCCCTTACGGCACCGTCCAGGTGAGGGCGGCGTTGTGGCTGGTGAGGTCGTAGGCCACGCCACCGGCGAAACCGGGAAGGCTCTCGCGATGGCGGGCGATGGTCAGAAGGTGAAATCCGGACTGGCTGGATTCAAAGCGCAGCAGGCCCTCGTTGTCCGCGGTCAGTTCCCGTTCCTTTTCATCGGGGGTGCGCAAGGTGGCCTTGATTCCGGGCAATGGCTTTCCGCGGAAGAGTGCACGCACTTCGCCGGGCTTCCCTGTGGGCACCAGATCGAGGGTGAGCGCCGGTGTGGCGGCTGCGGACGTACCCGCGTGCCAGCGGGCGTAGAAGAACGGGCGACGCCCGGGTCGGCCCGGTGTGACCATCACCGGATAGGCTGTCTCGATCTGGACGGAATCACCGGCGGAGGCAGGGCCGATGCGGAAGTGGTCCGAGGCCTTCTCGACGTTGATGGAAGCGGTATTGGTGCCGTTGCGTTTCCATGCGATGGGCACCTTTAATTCGTCAAGATGGCCGGGAGAACGTTCCAGCTTTCCGTCCGGTTCGGCGAACCGGATGGCGAGTTCCCCGGAAGGCAGGGGCTCGATCCAAACGGAGTGGGCGAGCGCCTGGACCGACAAGAGACCGATGGCGAGGCAGGCGATGGCGCGGATCATCGGGTGGCAGCGCTGAGGGTGGAGGCTGGTGCAGCGTTGGGAGAAAGCAGTTCGAGGTCGGGCCGCTTGTCTTCACCATCTTCGCCGCCGAGCACGATGAGCTGGCGGTCGCCGGCGGTGACGAGGCGATGGGCCATGCGCGGATGGGTTACCCGGCCGACCTTTTCCCAGGTGTTGCTGCCTGCGGTGAGGCGGAGCAGGTCGCCTTGGAACATGTTCGCGTAGATGGAACCCGACTGTGCGATGGCCGAGCAGGCGAAGCCCTTGAAGCGTCCTTCGGGGAGGTCGGGTCCCTTGGACCACGCGCCCGAGGCGAGATCGTAGACATCGACAGCGAGGGTGGGCTTGTTGTCGCTGTCCATGCCACCGATGAAGTGGATCTTCGTCCCAATGGCGGCGAGGGCCAGCGCACGCCGACGGAAGGGTTGCTGGAATTTCTTCCAACCGCGTTCCGGGTGTCGGAGATCGAGGGTCAGGCCGTGATCAGGCCATGCCGGGGCATTGGTTCCGCCGGACAGGCTCCATCCGCCGCCCACGACGAGGGTATCGCCAACAACCACGGCGTCGTGGCTGGAGCGGACATCTGGGAGCGACGGCAGGGCGTCCCAACGCAACGTCCGCGTGTCGAACTGCAGGACGGCAGCGCTGCTGACGAGGTCCTGCTTTTCGCCAGGATTGTTGCGGGCGGCCATGCCGCCGGTGCGGATGATGTGGTTCCGGTGGGCGACGAGGGGCATGCCCTGGCCGGGGGCGGTGGCGGGCAAGGTTTCCCACGTGGTGCCGCTCGAAAGTTCCAGGCGGTGGAAGGCACCGGAAACCCGGGAGGCGTTGTAGTCGTGGCGTTCGCCCTTGTGGCCGCCGCAGACGTAGAGCCACCCGTCGTGGGTCACGGCGGCGAAGCTCGTGACGGGTTCAGGCATGGGTGCCAGGACCGTCGCGGGATTGCCCGGACGACGATTCGTTGTCTGGGCGTTCGGCGTCGAGCACCCAAGGGTGGCTACGACGGTGGCAAGCAGGATCCAGCGGGCGCGGAGGTGCGGAAGGTTCATGGATGTGCGGAATGGAAGCATCAGGATGTGACTCGGATGGTTGAGGTCCGGCGGCCCCTCCGGGACGCATCCGAACATGGAACTACAAAAGCACGGAGCGGGCGGATGCGCTTTTGGGCGGTTGCGGAAGAACTGCGGCGGGTTGTCGCACGAGGGAGTTGCCGGAGGCTACGCCGCGTGGGGGCACGCGGCCTACAAATGGGAAAGGTGAAGGCCGGGTGCCCTCACCCGGCGAAGGCCATTCTTCCGCCGCGTCGTGAGATACGACTTATCGAACGACCGTGGTGCGATCCTGAATCCATTTCAGGTCGCGACTAT
>JBIKWS010000128.1:0-8260 GCA_044356195.1 Cyanophyceae cyanobacterium | reverse complement strand
GGGACAGCGACTTCCTCCCGGGAGCACATCAGGGAACATTGGTGGTCCCCGGTGCAGAGCCAGTGGCCAACCTGCGACGCCGCGTGGCCACCCGACGCCTGCAGGAACTCGAACTCGAAGCGCTCGGGCGTCTCAATCGTCAACACCTGGCCCCGCGCGCTGCAGACCCCTTGCTGGCTGCCCGGATGCGCTCGTTCGAGACCGCGTTCGGCATGCAGATGGAGCTGCCGGATGTGTTCGATCTCACGCGCGAGTCCGATGCCACACACCAGATGTACGGACTGGAGCGCGGCAGCACGCAGGGGTTCGCGTGGCAATGCCTGGTCGCCCGGCGTCTCGCCGAACGCGGCGTCCGCTTCATTGAACTCATCGATGTAGGCTCCTCGGACAACTGGGATGCCCACGGCGACATGCTCACGCACACGCCGCTCGCACGAAATGTCGATCGCCCGATCGCAGGTCTCCTTCAGGACCTCAAGGCTCGTGGGATGCTCGACGACACCCTTGTCGTCTGGACCACCGAGTTCGGCCGGACCCCATTCAACGCTGCCGCCGACGCGCGCGGTCGTGAACATCACCACTGGGTCTTTTCCTCATGGCTCGCCGGAGCTGGGATCCAGCCTGGGACTGTATATGGGGAATCCGACGACCATGGGATCCGGGTAGGCCGAAATGGGGTTCATGTGAATGATTTCCATGCCACCATCCTCCACCTGCTGGGATTCGACCACGAACGACTCACATTCCGGCATTCGGGGCGTGACTTCCGCCTGACGGACGTCGCCGGCGAGGTCGTTCGCGGCATCCTTGCGTGATGGGTTTCACGGCCTGAATTGCCGGGATCGATCGAGACTGTGGGAGGAAAGCCGCACCAAATGTGGTGATTCTGCAATAGTGCGGCACTTTTCCGCAGATTCAGGCCCATTCCACGGAGTTTTTCCTTGCTCGGCGGGGGTGCGTTGTTTGAATCGCGCCGCAGTTGGCATTGCACGCCAACGACAATCGTAAAATCAACTCCACGACATACCATGGCCAAAGCACTCACCAAGTCCCAACTCGCTGCTGCCATCGCCGATCAGGCCGAGATTCCCAAGAAGCAGGCCGCTGAGATCCTCGATCACATCGCCGCCCTCGCCTACAAGCATGCCAAGAACACCTTCACCCTCCCGGGTCTCGGCAAGCTCGTCCTCGTGAACCGCAAGGCCCGTGTCGGCCGCAACCCCGCGACCGGCGCCGAGATCAAGATCCCGGCCAAGAAGGTCGTGAAGTTCCGCGTCGCCAAGGCCGCCAAGGAAGCCATCCTCGGCACCAAGTAATCCCTTTCCGGATTCTCATCGGCACCCGGGTTTCCCGGGTGCCGTTTTTGTTTCACAGGTCCCTTCCTTCCGCTCCCTGCCCCGCTTTCCCACCATGAAGATTGGAATCGTTGGCTGCGGTGCCCTCGGCTCCTACTACGGGGCCTGCCTCGCCCGCGCTGGAAATGACGTCCATTTCCTTCTGCGCTCCGACCTGGAGGCCGTCCGGGCAGCAGGCATCCAGATCCTCAGTCCCAACGGCGATTTCCATGTGCGCCCGAAGCCCGCTGCTTTTCCGCAGGAGATTGGGGTCTGTGATCTGGTGGTGATCGGACTCAAGACCACCGCCAACGGCGAGTTTCCCTCGCTGATCCCACCATTGGTTGGACCACACACCGCCGTGCTCACGCTGCAGAATGGCCTGGGCAGCGAGGAAGCCCTTGCGGCGTTGATTCCCACGGAACAGATCCTTGGAGGCCTCTGCTTCGTCTGCATCAACCGCGTTCAGCCCGGAGTCATCCGGCACATCGCGCACGGCCGGATTGTCCTTGGCCAGTTCCAGCATCCGCCCGATGCACGGACCCACCAGATTGCCCAGGCGTTCCGGGACTCCGGCGTGCCCTGCGAGGTCGCCGAAGACCTGGGCCATGCCCACTGGCAGAAGCTCGTCTGGAATGTCCCCTTCAATGGTCTTGGTGTTGCCAGTGCCGCGGGACTCGCTGCCCTTGACTCCGGTTACCTGCCATCCAACCAGCCTCTCGCGGCGTGCCTCTCTTCGGACCAGTTGCTCGCCGACCCGGCATGGGAAACCCGCGTCCGGCAATTGATGCGCGAGGTCATCCTCACCGCCCGAGCCTTGGGACACCCCATCCCTGACGATTACGCGCAGTTCCAGGTCGAGCGCACCCTCGAGATGGGACCGTACTTTGCCTCCACGATCCTCGACTTCATCGACGGCCGCCCACTCGAGATCCAGACCCTGTTCATCGAACCCTGGCTCGCCGCCACCCGCGCGGGCGTCCCGGTTCCCGGACTCACCGCCCTCTGCCGCATTCTTTGCGCATTGGCCTCCCGCCACGGCCAGAACGTTCCTTTCCCCTCCTCACCGTAGCAACCGACGTGAGGAGATTGGGCTCCATCTTTGAAGTCTCCCCACTTGAAACTTTCCCCCCGGCCCCGGCCCATGCGACAACAAAGCATTACTCCTATGACACGCCGCGATTTCGTCGCCTCCATGGCCGCAGCCGGTGCCGCCACGCTCGCCACCCTTCCCTCCGCCCAGGCCGCCGCCCCGCTGCTGGATGCCAAGGGACAGAAGATCAAGCTCGGCATGGATAACTTCGCCGTCCGGGCCTACGGCTGGAAGGGTCGCGAACTCGTGGACTACGCGGCCGAGCAGAAACTCGATGTCCTCTTCATCACCGATCTTCCTGCGCTCGGCACGGACAGCGACACCGGCTGCGCTGAACTCCGGAAATACTCCGCCGACAAGGGCGTCGAGATCCTGCTCGGCTCGTGGAGCATCTGCCCGACTTCAAAATCCTTCCGCAACACCTGGGGAACGGCCGAGGAACACCTCGCGAAGGGGCTCCGGCTGAGCAAGGCCGTGGGTTCTCCCTTCTTCCGCGTGGTTCTCGGTGCCCGCGAAGACCGCCGGACCCCGGGCGGCATCGAGGCCCGCATCGCTGACACCATCCGCGTCCTTCAATCCCAGAAGGCCCTGGCCGCCGACCTCGGGGTCAAGGTCGCCATCGAAAACCACGCGGGCGACATGACCGCCACCGAACTCGTCTCCCTGATCGAAGGAGCGGGACGCGATTGGGTCGGAGCCAACATGGACTCGGGCAACGCGGTGTGGACCCTGGAGGATCCGATGGAATCGCTGCGCATCCTCGGGCCGTACGCCTTCACGACCAGCCTGCGCGACTCCGCGATCTGGGAGACGCCCAAGGGCTGCAAGGTTCAGTGGACCGCATTCGGCGAGGGAGGATGCGTGGATTGGACCCAGTACTTTGCCGAGTACGCCCGCCTTTGCCCGGGAGTTGCCGTCAACATCGAGACCATCGGTGGGTTCCAGGTGGAATTCCCCTACTTGGAAGCCAGCTTCTGGGAAGCCTTCCCGAAGAAGCCCGCCGCCGAATTCGCCAGGTTCCTCGCGGTGGCCAAGCGGGGGAAGGCAGCCACCGGATTCGATGCCAACAACCGCGACCAGCAAAGGGGCGAACTCGAACGTTCGATCCGGTTCCTGCGCGAGACCATCGGCCTCGGCACGAAGTCCTGAGCCGCCGGCGCAGCTCGGGCGGTCGAAAGCGACGCCCTCGATTTCGCATCCCCGCGAATCCTAAGGTGGCATCCGTTATGCCCCCTTCTCATTCGTGGGCAGGCCGGTGCTACGGCCAATCCGCCTCCAGCGGATCCCCTCGGTCGGAGGGAGTGAAGTGTCCGACCCGCCTACCGGTTGCCTGTTTGCACCCGGTAGGACGCTGGGTTTGGTTCTGGGTTGTGCCGCCTGTTCCGGTTTTCCGGGACAGGCGGTCTGCGTTTTGGCCGAAGCCGTCACATGCGTACCGGACAGCACGCAGGACCCCATGGACCGAGCCGCGGCCCCCGGTTCCGCTCAGTTCGAGACCGCGTTGGTGCGCCACCGCTCGGTGACCGCCCAGAGGTTGAGCGGCGCAATCGAGCGTCCATGCTTCAGGTACCGGGTGCTGCCATCCGCAAAGGCGTAATTGGATCCACCGCCCTGCCCGCCAGTTGCCGACCGCACGGAACTATTGTGGACGCTGTGGTTCAGGACCTCGATGTCGTTGCCCAACCGGCCTTCAAGGAAGTCCATGAAGTAGTGCTCGATCATGTAGAGCTTCTCGCCGTAGACGATCGTATCCGAGGGCTCCCGGATGGAGGATTCGTTGATCGTCTTGCCCACGATGGCGTTCATGTTGAACTCCGCACCCATCGTCTGCTCGAAGTAGTCGTTCCAACCGTTGATGATGTACGAGCGAGGCGCGGAATCAGCGATCAGGTTGGTCTGACCGGTCAGGCTGCGCGGGCGGTTCTTGTTGTCCGGCCCGATGTCTGACGGGCACACCAGGATCCGCACATCCTGGAAGTTCGGACGGAGCCGCTCGCACCATCGCGGACCACTGTTGCGTTCCGGATAGGCCCCGTTGTTGTCCGTCAGATAAACAGCGGTCGCGAGCCCCAGCTGCTTCATCTGATTGATGCAGGCGATTCGCTTCGCGGCTTCCTTCGCCTTCCCCAGTCCCGGCAGGAGCATGCCTGCCAGAATGGCGATGATCGCAATCACCACCAGCAATTCGATGAGGGTGAAAGCCCGCGAACGGGGACGGCATTCCTGGTTCCCAGATTTCCTGTTCATGCTGGTCAGTTCTTCCTGCGCGTTTTCGTTTTCAACTCGATCCGCACACCGCGGTGCGGGTTCCATCACCTCACTTCGATCTTCCTGCGATCCGGTCGAATCACCAACCACAGGAGACCGTCAGCCGCCAGCATAAGATGACTCGCAAACACTGGATCCTTGTCGCGGCCCTGATACTGCTCGGCGGAGGCTACATCCGCTGGTTCACCGACTGGCTGGTCCCGCCACAAATTCAAATCGAAGTTTCCACGAGACCCAGCGGTCGCGGAGGATCCAGCAGCGAGTCCCCGGTCCTCCCGACGTTGTTCATGCTCGACCGTGAGTACTCCTTCAACTCACTGGAGGTCACCGCGGTCAGCAACGTCCCGCCCACGCTGGTCGGAAAGACTGCATGGCATCTGGCCGCACAGGGCGAACCGGAGGTACAGCGCGGTTTCGCCTACGGGGAAACCCTCAAGGGATACAAGACCGTCGTTGCCCCACTTCCCCTGATTCCCGGTGCCGTCTACCGCGTGGACCTGAAGGCGGGCCGTGCGAAAGGCACCCGGACTTTCACCGCCGTCCCCGCAGCACCCTCTCCAACGCAGTAGGAAAAGCCGCCACCTGCCAAGCCCAACCCACTGTCTTCGCCATTGCCGTCCCGGGCTGGACGAGTCCATCGTGGTTTCATGACGCAGGCACCCCACCTCACGCGGGGCCAACCCGCTTTCCGCACATGAAGATCGCCTCCAACCTCCTCCGCTCCATTGCCGCCGGGCTGTGCATCGCCACGGCCCTCGCCCAGGCACCCTCCACCAATTCGCCCCGCCCGCGGCCCGCACCTCCCGCCGGAACTCCGCCCATGAGCGCAGGGACCAATGCCGTGGCCCGCTCCGCCCGCGGCCAGTCGCCCTTCCAGGGGAGCGTCAAATCGGTGGACGGCACGGCCAAGACGGTGACCCTCGTGGGCCCCCGGGACCAGGATCGCGTGATCCAACTCGACGGCGAGAGCCGGCTGATCAAGGCGGCCAAGCCGATCACGCTGGTGGATGTGGTGACCAACGACTACGCCCGCGGTCTGCTGAAGAAGAATGAGCGCGGGGAGGACGTACTGATCCACGGAACGTTCGGCCCAAAGCCAGCCCCCAGGCCGAAGACTCCGGTGCGCACCAACAAACCCATCCAGACGGTGAAACCCACGAGTGCCCCGGCCCAAACCCTGCCTGCTGCCCCAGCCTCCCCGAACGCGCCAGCTCCGCAACCCCAGTAAGGCAGTCCTGCCTCCGCCTGCCCATTTCTGGAAAGGCCGGGGGAAGATTCCAGTTTTTGTCTACGGATTCACACCGACACTGACGCCTCAACATCGCAGCCAAGAAAAAGGAAGACGTATGGGCCTGATGGATTACCTCAAGACGCAGTTCCTCGAAATCATCCAGTGGGAAGATGACTCCCGGGACACCCTTTCGTGGCGGTTCCCGGACCAGGACAAGGAAATCAAGAACGGCGCACAGCTGATCGTCCGCGAGTCGCAGGTCGCTCAGTTCGTCCACCTGGGGCAATTCGCCGACACGTTCGTCCCGGGCAAGCACACCCTGAACACGCAGAACATCCCGATCCTTTCGACGATCATGGGATGGAAGTTCGGGTTCGAGTCACCGTTCAAGTGCGACATCTACTACGTCAGCACCCGGCTTTTCACCGGCAACAAGTGGGGCACCTCCAACCCGGTGATGCTGCGCGATCCTGACTTCGGCATCGTCCGTGCACGCGCCTTCGGCACCTACGATTTCAAGGTGGTTGACCCGAAGGTCTTCCTGAAGGAGGTCGCCGGGACGGATCACCACTTCCGCCTCGAGGAGTTCCAGGACACCATGCGTTCCCGCCTGGTTTCCGCGTTCACGGATGCGCTGGCCTCCTCCAAGATCCCGGTCCTCGACGTCGCTTCCCGCTACTCCGAGGTGGGTGAAGCCCTCTTGCCCGTCCTCAATCCCACCCTGCGCAGCAAGTACGGCCTCGAGCTGAGCAGCTTCATCATCGAAAACGTCTCGGTTCCTCCCGAGGTCGAGCAGGCGATCGACAAGCGCTCGAGCATGGCGGCCATCGGAAACCTCAACGACTACGTGAAGCTCCAGATGGCAGAGGGCCTTGCGAAGGGTGAGGGCGGCGGCGGCACGGGCGGGCAGGTCACGCAGTTTGCCATGGGGATGGCGTTGGCCAACCAGATGCTCAACCAGGCGGGCGGAATCCTCGGCCAGGCAGTCCCGCCAGCGGGTGCTGTTCCTCCGCCTCTCCCGGGCCAGCCCGCAGCCGCCCCGACAGCGACCGGCACCGGGCTTCCGGAACTCCTGACCCCGGCAGACACCGCAGGCGTGCTCGGAGTCACCGAGGCGGATGTCCTCCAGGCGCTGGGCGACGGCAGCCTCAAGGGCAAGAAGATTGGTAGCGCCTGGCGCATCACCCGCGGTGCCATTGAGGACTTCCTCAAGAACTGACCCCTCGCAACGCGTCTCCGGGACCCGATGAAGCCGCCCGTTCCGCCGCCCATCCCTCCCGGAGTTCCTCCGGTGCCCAACCCCGCCGCGCCTCCGGCCACCCCGGAGGCGCGAGCCCGCTCGAAGTTCTCCTGTCCCACCTGCGGCGCCGAGGCCGTGTGGAATCCCGGGAAAAAGGCCTTGGTGTGCGGCTACTGCGGCACGGAGGCACCCGCCGAACTCGAAACCACGCTCACGGGCGAGACCGTCATCCACGAGCACGATCTCGTCACCGCCCTCCGCAGCATCCCGGACAGCAAGCGGGGATGGAAAACCGAGAAGACCCAGGTCCGTTGCCAGCACTGCAATGCGATCTCGGTCTTCGATCCCGACAAGATCGGCAAGCGGTGTGACTTCTGCGGTGCATCGGCCCTGGTGCCGTACGAGGACGTCAAGGAAGCCTTTCAACCCGAAAGCCTCCTGCCCAAGCAGGTCAGCGAATCCCAGGTGCGGGACCTCATCCGGCAGTGGTACAAGTCACGGTGGTTCGCCCCCAGCGCCCTCGGCACCCGCGCACTGACGGACACCGTCCACGGGGTTTACCTTCCCTACTGGACCTTCGATGCCCAGGCGTTCGCACGGTGGACCGCTGAAAGCGGTTACCACTATTACGTCACCGAACACTACACGGACGCCCAGGGCAACCGTCAGTCCCGGCAGGTCCAGAAGACCCGCTGGGAGCACAGCTCCGGTTCCGTCGAACACTTCTTCGATGACGAACTCGTCGCCGCCACCAAGGGCGTCAATCTCTCGCTGCTCTCCAAAATCGAGCCATTCCCGACCGACAAGTTGGTCCCGTACGATCCCGGGTTCCTCGCCGGTTGGACGGTGGAGCGTTACCAGATCGATCTCGTCACCGCGGCAAGGACCGCCCGTTCAAACATGGAGGGTGAACTCCGTTCGCTCTGCTCCAGGGAGGTTCCAGGCGACACCCACCGGAACCTTCAGGTCTCCGCCCGGTGGTCCGACCAGACCTTCAAGCACATCCTCGTTCCCATCTGGATCCTGACGTACGACTACCACGGCAAATCGTATCAGGTGCTGATTAACAGCTACACGGGGAGTATCGCGGGCAA
>JBIKWS010000127.1:0-8290 GCA_044356195.1 Cyanophyceae cyanobacterium | reverse complement strand
AGAAGGGCTGAGCATCACTTTCGGCGAGGCCCCCATCGAATCTATCGACTGATGGGAGGCGGCGTGGCGTGGGGGGGAGTGTTCTGTGGGCTTTCCTCTGAAGGCCGGGTGCCCCCACCCGGCGATTTCCGTGATTCCGCCGCGTGAGGGCACGCGGCCTACACGTTGGGAAGTTGGCAGCGCCCAGGTGTTTGAAAGTCCCTGTGTAACGCGGCGGCTCCTGCTGCGTCTGGGTCGGCATGCACGGGTTATTTCGGTTGTTGCTGGGTGGGCTGATGGCCTTCCGTCTGGCAGCGGCCCTTCCGGTCCTTGAGCCATTCAATCACGCCGCAGGGTCCCCCCTGAATGGCCTGACCACGCCGAATGGCCTGATGTGGGGCCGCATCGGTGCGGGCGCCGCCGCGCAGGGAACCACCGCCGCCGGAAACCTGAGCTCGCCGGGATGGCCGGCTTCGAGCGGTGGCTTGGTCCAGCTCTCGCCCGGAGCGGGTGGAGGCGGCAGCCGCTTGCCGCTGGGGATCACGCAGACCAATGGCGTCCTTTACTACAGCTTCCTGTTGAAGGTGAGCAACGCGGCCCCGGTGGTGGCTCCATCCGCCATTGCCGCCTTTGATCCGCTGACCACGGGCATCCCGACCGCAACGGAACTCTTCGGTCGGCTCCTGATCCGTTCGAATGCCGGTGGCTTCAACCTCGGCATGGGCCGGAACACCTCGGCCAATGCGCAGGCTTCCTGGGCTCCGAACCTCTTCACCACCAACGACACGATCCTGGTCATCGCCGCATACGAGTTCACCGCGCTCAACCATCGCGCCTACCTCTGGCTGAATCCTTCTTCCGGAACGTTTGGTGCCGGAGCACCTCCGGCTGCGACGGTGACCAACAACAACGGCAACACCGTGGTTGCCTCCATTTCCAGCCTGAGTTTCCCGATGACCACGGGCTCCCCGTTGCTGGCCCTGGTGGATGAAGTCCGTGTCGCCGGGTCGTGGGCCGAGGTCACGTCGTACGCCGGTCCCGGTCCCGGCGGACCCTTCGTCGAGGGGTTCCTGTCCCATGCCGTCAACAACCACACCGGGACCCTCCTCGATTCCGACGACGATGCCGTCCGTCCCGGTGCCGTCTACGATCGCGAGGCGATCCGCGTGGAAACCCGCTTCAGCCTGCAGAACACCAACACCACCCCGCAGGAACGGACGTATGTGTTGAGCTACCGTCTGCTGAATCCGTCCGGGGTCCCCCAACCCATCCGGGCCTTCGGCTCTGCGACAGCCAATAGCTCGAACACGTACGATCCAACCGTGGTGGTGACGGTTCCCGCCGGGGCGACCACGAACCTCACGAACATCGCCTTCGTGCGGCCCACAACCCGCCTCGCGCCCGCCACCGCATATGCGGTCGAGTGCCGCCTGTTCCGTGACACCACGGTCTTCACCGGGTTCTCGACCTCCGACATTCCGCGCCTCTATTTCCACCACACCAACGTCGTCTCCGTGGACGGTACGGCGAACGTGCTGGCACGTCTGGATTCCGTGACGCCCACCCGCGACTTCGCCCTGCGCGCCGGGAGCGATGCCCTCAAGGCATTCCAGGCCCAGGCCAGCGTGACCCTTTCGCGGTATGACCGTTACCTGGCGGCGTCGGCGGCCTCCGTGGCCATCCCGGTGATCTTCCAACTCGAACTGCGCGACACCCTGGGCGGATCCAACGTCCCCCTCCGGACGGCGCTCGTCAGCAGCAACATCATCCTCGCGGAATGGACCAACAGCCCGACGCGGAACGTTCCCTGGCAGCAGGTGCATTCGCAGGTCCTCGATTTTGAACCGGCCGCGGGCATCCAGCTCGATTCCGTGGCGGGTCGGTATCAGTACCGGGTCACGGTGGCCCACAACAACGCGATCACCGGCGGACCGGACGTCGTCGCCGGCAACCGCGCCGAGAGCACCACGCGCGGCCTGCTCCATTTCAGTGGCGCGCTCAACGCTGGGTCTGTGATCGGCATCTTCACCAACATCGTCAACACGCCGGCGAACCAGGGCGTGAACGCTCCCGGGATCAATACCAGCGTCGCCTTCGGCACCGGTGGCGGCGGGTTCATCAACTCCGCGCTCCGCTTCGGCAGCGCGACGGCCACCAGCCTGCGATTGCGGGTCGATGGCTCCGCCGATCTTCTCACGACGATTCCTGTGACCGGTGGGACAAGCGGATCCAATACGCTCCAACGGATCGCCTTCAACGCCACGGCGCCGACGCTCGGTCCGACCGGACTGGTTTCCTCGGTCACGCTGACCTACCCGTCCGGCTTCGGACACCGCGAAGGAAACCTGAACCAGCCGTTCTCGCTGGGGACGGTGGTGTTCCCGAACACGCCGATCAGTCCTGTGACGTTGGCGCCATCGGGTCCGGTGACCGCGAATGCCACGGCTGGTCAGAAGTGGTATTTCAACGAGGAATCGAAGCCGGTGTGGTTCGAGGCCACCGGAATCACGTGGAACCCGGCGGCGGGCACGCTGTCGATTGTCCCCACGGCGGTCACGCACGTCCGCAAGCCGGCCTATTCGGATCCGACCATTCTTGTGGGCGGCGCTGGCTATCGGCCGTCCAACGATCGCTACTGGGAATTCGTGAGCGCGGTGACCTCACCGGATGTGATGATCACCGCCGACCTCCTGGGACGCGCGTTGGCGACGTTCAGCGTGTCGTTCACGACCGAGGGTTCGTTCGAAGCCCACTTCCCGGCGAAGACGATCCTCGGCTGGGGCGGCGGCGGAAACCTCTCCGTGTCGAATGACCTTCCGATCCCCTCGATCAGCAAGTTCAACACGGTGTCGAATACGGTGATCGACTACCTCGTGGGATGCCGCGACTGCGGACTGGTCATCATTGGGTCCATCGGTGACACCGACCCGCGTGAGATGGCGTTCGGGACGGGGCTGCGCGTCACGGTCGATGGCGGGTTGACGGGCGAAGGCACCACGCCGGTGCCGGCGGGGCAGCCGAACAGCATCCGTGATCTCGGTTGGGGCAAGTCGGACGGCGTCTTCACGCACCTGGTGGAACGGGTGAACGAAGGCCGGTTCCACATGCCGGGAAATTTCCTCACACCGCGCTCGCTGGCGGTGACTCCGTCCGTGGCGGCGTTGGTCGAACCGCGGGACCTACCGGCCATCCTGTTGCTCACCGGTGTGGATGCGCTTTCCGGCAACGCAGTTGCTCGCGCGCTGGGATCCATCACCAACAAGGACGACGAACTGCTGGTCGTGGGCACGGCCGGTTACATGGCCGGCGCGGGCGACTATGCCGGCATGAATTACACGCCGACGAACAAGTTGGGTGGTGCGCTGGATCCGCGTGCGATCAGCCGGCTGGCGGGACAGGAGACGCAGTTCGATCCCAGCCCCCGCGAGAAGTTCTACCTGCGGCGCTCCGGCGTCACCGGCATCCATGAGGCAGCTGGTGAGGTTACCCTCGATGATGTCTACGGATATGAGTTCAGCGTCTCGAACCTGAGCCTCTCGTTCATGGGTTCGCAGAATGTCGTGTCCGGTCTCACCGGTGACATCGTCCTGCCCTACCCCGCCAACTTCTCGTATCGCATGGAGGGCATCACCCTCCGCTGCAACGGCCACTTCGACGGCGCTCCCCGCTCGCCCAACGGTCTCGCCATCCACCTCGACTACTGGAACACCTCGCTGATCGTGAACGGCATCGCCTTTGAGCCGACCACCGTCGGTGCCACGGGTGTGCCCTTCCTTCCCGACTGCGATTCCGACGTCTACACGCTGGTGTTCGATGTGTCGTACAAGCCGATCAACCAATTCTTCTTCGGTGACTACGACGCCTTCACCGGCCGCGTGGCCATCAACAACGACGGCAATATCGTCGGTGCCGGCGCGGGTGTGGCCGACGTGGATTCCCGTCTGATCGGACCCACCACGCTCGAGCTCAATGGTTCCAACGAGGACAAGTATCCCTTCGAACCCGTCGTGGGCGGTTACTTCAACCTGTGGAAGGCCGAGTACGACGATGACGTGGCCCCCGGATGGTTCAACCTCGCCGGGACGCTCAACGTCGCCTTCTTCCAGGACCTCAAGGTCCACATGCATGTGAGCCCGAACTCCCTTCTGGGCGAGGTCAACATGATGGGCGGTTGGCCCGCCGCCGGCTTCACCACCGAGTCCGCCTACTGGGAGGTCACCGGCAACCACTTCTTCAACGACGCCGACTTCGACGCCACGAACGTCGGCGCTCCCGGCGTCGGGTACGTCACCTACCGCGACGCCACCACCGAGGATTACAATCCCCGCGCCCAGAAGCTCTGGGCCACGATCGTGAAGTTCGATTACTCGCTGGTGTGGTCCTCCGCCGCCAAGGAATTCGTCGGGCTCGAGCCCAAGGAGAAGAATTTCATCGTCCTCAAGACGTTCAGCCGGCTCGACCACCTCCGCGCGGCCAATGCGGATATCTCCTTCGGCGCGCAGTACAGCACGATCCCGATCGCCAACCTCACCGAGATGCTGCTCGAAGGCACGGGCCTGAACGACGCGCTCGAGAATGCCGTCGGTGCCCAACTCTCGTATCTGGACAAGGGCATTGGCCGTCTCAACGACATCCTCGATTCCGATCCCCACAAGTATTGGGATCCCATCCTCGACCAGATCCTGGATCCCATCCTCAACGATCTCTATGCCGAGCTGGAGGCCGAGTACGCCCGGGTCGAACCCTGCCAGTTTGCGACAGCTGCCCGCCCGATCCTCGACCGCTACATCGGGGGCGCCCAGAACCAGGCCAATTCCGTTTCGAACAAGCTCGCCACGGTTGCCGGTGTCTACACCGATGCCGCCACCGTCCTCGGCCAGACCTACAAGTGGCTGGGCGACGTCGAGCTCGCCATCGATGCGGCCATCGACGATGTCCCCGCCGACAGGACCCTGGGCCAAGATGCGGGCGAAGACGTCCCGCGGGTGGTCGGCATGTTCACCGAGGACATCGTCGATGCGGCCTACAAGCCCCGCCGCAAATCCAAGGAGATGGCCACGGACATCCTGGCCTTCGTCCTCGGAAAGGCCGCCGATGCCGCCACGCAGGCGCTCATCGAGGAACTCCTCCAAGGCGAAGACATCCCCATGGACGAAATCGGGGCCACGCTCGCCGAACTCCGGGTCGCCATCGGAGAGATCCGGGCCCAGTTGAAGCCCGCGGCCGCGTACGCCACCCAGATGGCCGCGATCCTCAATGGTCTGTCTTCGGACATCGTGATCATCACCAACCTCGCCACCGAGGACACCGTCGACTACCTCGAGTCATTCGCCTGCGGCATCGATGACCCGTTCCTCGACGTCGCGGAAGATGCCTTCAAGAACCAGCTCAAGGAGTTCATCAAGGAGCGCTTCTACGAGACCGGCATTCCCGCCGCCGTCCAGGGCTTCCTCAAGGAACTCCTCTACGACCTGAACGCCCTCTTCGTTGACGCGGCCAACTCCGGCATCGCCGCACTGAACCGCGTCCTCGAAAAGGTGCTCACCGATGCCACCGTCGGAGCCCTCGGAGCGGCCGCCAATGAATCCGCATCCATGCTCGGCGACATCGCCTCCGCACTGGGCTCCGGAAAGATCACGGGCGATGCCCATATCGTCGGCGACAACCTCACCGACCTGCGCCTCGACATGGAGATGGAGTTCGGGTTCAACGGCGATCGCGAGAACCCGGAGGAAGGCTCCCTGATGAAGCTCGCCACCGCGCTGCACATCAAGTCGCTCAACAACGAGGGCGACAATGGCACGTGTTCCGCGGGCTCAACCCCCGCCACCGAGGTCACCGTCAACATCCTCGTCCAACCGGCCGCGTTCCTGACGGACGACTTCCGCATCCAGGCCGACTTCCTCTTTGCCTTCTCGAATGATCCTTCGGCGGATCCGCCGTTCCGCGTGCTGCAACTCGGCGGTGGCTTCGAGGTGCCCGTTTACATCCCGCTGATTCCCGGACTGATCACGCTGAAGAACATTGGCGGGGATGCTTCTTTCGGGAAGTTCGAGGATTACCTGTCCGCGAATTGCGACATCGACGTCCTGGAACTCGTGACCGTCACGGGCGGGCTCTTCATCGGGAAGACCTGCGACTACAAGCCGTTTGACCGGTGGGCACCGGACGTACAGAACCTGATCGAGATCGGGCCGAACGGCTGGGCGGGCATCTACACCGAGACCAGCGTCCATGTCGGGATCGGCGACAGCTGCATGCTGCGCGCCGGCTACGGCGGCGGCATCGGGTTCGGCATGAGCTGGGATGATCCGGAGGTGCTTGGCCGAATGTACGGATATCTGGACGGCGACTTCCTCTGCTTCATCCACGGCGGTGCGGACTTCGAACTGGGCGCGCGGGGCGACCTCGGCGACGCGCTGAGTGGGGACCTCTTCGGTGCGCTCTGGTTCCGGGGCTGCGCCGGCATCGAGGTGAAGATCATCTTCACCGTCACCGAAAACGTCTGCGTGTTCTACGAGGACGGCGAGTTCAAACCCGAGTGAGGCCCGCCATGACCACCTTCTGCCATTCCATTTCCATGAAGCCTCACCTTGCGATGCGCCGGATCGGTCTTGCCGCTCTCCTGTTCGCGCTCTGCCTCTCCCGGATGCTGGCGGCCCCGCTGCCGCAGGCCTCCTGGCTCGCGACCGTCGGCACCACCTGGCGCCAACCTTCCGGCGACGACTGGTCCTACCTCCTCTTCCAGACCTCCGACGGCACGTCCTTCGCCGGACGCACCATCGCGGTCTATCGCAAGGAGGGAGATCCGGCGTCGCCCGCCGTGTTCACCCGTCAGGCGGTGACGCGGCTCCAGGACAATCCGGCGGTCATCGCTCCGTTGCTCGATCGCTCCGTCAACATCGGCCAGGACCTCAACGAACTCGCCGAGCACGTCACGAGCCTCTTCCAGTCCCTCATCCCCGCGCCGTCGGTCACTCTCCCCGAACGCCTCGCCGCCGTCGTGCAGGGATTGAACGCCGATCCTTCGTTGCACTCCCGCATGATCCTGCTCTCGCGGCGTCACCCGGGCGCTGCGCTCGCGTTCGGCATGGCGTGGGCGGAACCGTTGCCCAAGGGATTCCCCGTCTTCACGTACGAGCTGCGCGACTTCGATCCCGTCGCCGGTGTGGATCGTGCCGTCCTCGGCCGCGTGACCATCCGTCCCGCCAATCCGCTCGTGTTGCCGCGTCCCGGCCTTCCTATCGACGTCCCCACCAACAGTCCGAAGGCCGACCTGCTGGCGCGGTTGCGCTGGCCGACGCCGGATCCGTTGCGGCGCCTCGCTCCCGCCCAGATGGGATTCAACGTGTATCGCGTGCCCAAGGCCGTTGCCGAGGTCCGCGGGTTCACGACCAATCCGCCACCGGCCGGTGTCCTGGCAACGCTCGCCCGCGGTGCCACTGGCATTGAGATGGTGAACCGCCAACCCGTCGTGCCACCGAAGGAATACTCGGCCGCCGATGTGGCCGATTTCGTCAACGATCCCAACACGGTCTTCATCACCGACGATCGTGCGCGGTTCACGGGTGGACCGGGTTTCGTCGACGGCGACCAGTTCTGCTACTTCGTCAGCGCCCGCGATCTCCTCGGTCGGGACGGCGAGTACTCGCCGGCGTTGTGCGTGACGATCTGCGACCGGGTTCCGCCCTCGGCACCGAATGGCCTCAAGGTGGCGAACGACTACCTCATCGAGGGAACCAAGGGCGTCCAGCGCATGAAGCTGACCTGGAAGCCCGCCGTGGACGCCGCCGCCCAGCGCGTCGCCCGCTACGCCATCTACCGTTGGGAGGATCGCAACGAGATGCACGAGAAGGTCGATACGGCCCTTCCCATCGCGTTCATCGACGCTGCCACCACCAACAAGTACACCTTCATCGATCGCACTGCGAAGGCCCCGTCCGTGGAGAAGGACGCGGGCAAGGTGTTCTGGTACACGGTGCGTGCCGTTCAGGACACCGCCTGCGGGCCGCTTGCCTCTCCTGATTGCGCGCCCGCCCGCGGCATTCCCCGCGATCGCGTCGGTCCCTCGGGGTCGCCGCCGCAGCTCACGATCCGCGAGCCGTCACTCAACCTCGACCCGAAGCCGATCCGCATCGAGGGCGGTGACACCAACCTCGCGGAGAACGCCATCCGCTACGTCCTCCGCGCCGCTCGCACCAACCGTGAGGTGGCGTGGGTCGAGATCACCGTGATCGACAAGTCCCTGCCCACCGGTGTCTCCACGCTGGGACGGCATTACTTCCCGCCGGTGATGGCACCGGCGTACGGC
>JBIKWS010000126.1:0-8293 GCA_044356195.1 Cyanophyceae cyanobacterium | reverse complement strand
GAGATTCTTGATGCGCAGGCGCAGTTCCGCCGTGGAGAAGGGCTTGCTGAGGTAGTCGGAGGCTCCGGCGTTGAGGGCCGTCAGCTTGGTTTCGTCGTCGGCCCGCGCGGTGAGCATCAGGAACGGGATGGTGCGGGTGGACCGTTGGCGCCGGATCTCCTGGCAGACCTGCAGGCCGTCCTTCTCCGGCATCATCATGTCGCAGAGGATGACATCGGGAAGGTACTGGGTGGCCAGGGTGACGGCCTGTTCTCCGTCGACGGCTTCGACGAGTTCGTAGTCGTCGCGCAGCGAGAGCCGGAGAAAACCCAGCATGTCGGGTTCGTCCTCGGCGATGAGGAGTCGTGGGTTCTTGGACTGACCCTGGGCAGGCAGGGGTCGCATCGTCTCCCGCAGGTTGGGGATGCCGGCGTAGAGTTCCGCACGCTTGTAGAGGGTGGCGAGCCAGAGTTGCGTGTCGGAGTCGCGGGTGGAGGACGCAGGCGTTTCCTGAGCCACCGAGAGGGTCGGTGTTTCCGGCACGGCGGCAGCAAGGAGGGCCTCGGCCGGAAGCGCCACTGCGGGGAGGCGGACGATCATGGACGTGCCCGTGCCTCGACGGCTCTGGACCTGGACGCTGCCACCGTGGGCTTCCACCAGTTCCTTGACGATGGCGAGGCCGATGCCTGCGCCCTGATACTTGCGTTGGGCGGAAGTGTCGCCCTGCCAGAAACGGTCGAAGACGAATGGAAGCTTGTCGTCGGGAATGCCGACGCCGGTGTCGCTGACGGTGAAGACGACCCGATCATCCTCGACGGTGGCCCGGGCCTCGACGCGGCCGCCGGCCGGCGTGAACTTCAGGGCGTTGAAGAAGAGGTTCAGGAAGACCTTTTCCAGCTTGTCCGGGTCGGCAAGGACGCCCTGGACCTGCGGAGCGACGTGGTGGGCCAGATGGATGCCCTTTCCTTCGGCCAGACTCCGGACGGAGTGGAGGATGCCGCCAAGGAACACATTGACGGAGATGGGAACCTTCTGGAGTTGGAGGGCGCCGGCGTCGAGGCGGACGAGGTCGAGGAGATCGTTGATGAGCTTCAGCAGGCGCATGCCGTTGCCGAACATCGTGTCGAGGAGGTCGACGGTGCGCTCGGACTTGTCGAGGGTTTCTGCGTTGCGCAGTTGTTCGAGGGGGGCGAGCAGGAGGGTGAGCGGTGTGCGCAGTTCGTGGGAAATGTTGGCGAAGAATCGTCCCTTGATCTCGTCGAGCTCGCGGAGGCGCCGGTTGGACTGGGCGAGTTTCTCGTTGGTGGATTCGAGTTGGGCGTTGGCGTCGCCGAGCTTGGAATTGGCGGATTCGAGCTGGGTGTTGGTGAGCGCGAGTTTGGAATTGGTGGCCTCGAGTTCACGACGGCTTTGCTCCAGCTGGAACCGGGCCGCAAAGTCGCTTTGGCGGAGTCCGGTCTGGATGGAATTGCCGAGGATGACGATCAGGCCTGTGATGATGATGAAGTACAGGTTGTTGAAGAACGCGACCTGGTTGGCCGCGGACACGTGATCGGCGCAGGCCGCGGCGTAAAGGAAGACCACACCCGCGACAGCGGATGCGCTCTGGATGGTGGTCCACTGCAGGACAAGGCCGACGGCCAGAAGGACCAGGTTGAGGCCGGCATAATAGGGGGACCGGGCGGTGTCCGGCGTATGGGCGATGATCCAGGCCATGCAGGCCGCGGGAATCATGGCCAGGATGACGCCGATGGTCCGGTGATGCCGTTGGCCGAGGGGATGAAGGACCAGCGCGAGCAGCGGGGCCATGGCCAGTGACCCAGCGAGGCGGTAGTTCAGGAACTCCGACGCCAGGTTCGAGTAGAGCTTCCGGTCGACGAAATATCCCAGCGGAAGGAGGATCATCGCCAGAACGCAGCCAATGCGGATCCGGCGGATGGCGATCACGCGATCGGCATCCTGATACGCAGCGGCGATCTCTGGCGCCATGCGGCTCATGGATCAGGCGGACCGACGGCGGACTTCGAGGTAGAGGTTGACGCCAGTGGGATCGGCACTGACTTCGCTGGCGGATTGGGTCGCGTTGGAGGGGATGAGCTGGCGCATGGCCTCCTCGTCGCGGTAGATCAGGTGCCACTCGAGGAGGAAATCCATGGATTCCCGGAATGGCTTGGAATCATCGACGTTGGTGACGAGCAGCAGACCTCCCGGGGCCAGCAGTTCGTAGAAGAGTTCGGTCAGGCGACGGCAGACCCGGTCGGAAACGTAGTCGAACAACCCGGCGCAATAGACCATGTCGTACATGCCTCGCTGGCTGGCGGTATCCGGTCGCGACGCCTCCTTGAGGAGCTGGTTGATGGACTTGGACTGGAACTCGATGGCTGTCTGGCGACCGTTGAGGTCGCGGATCCGGAGGATGTTCTCCTGAGCGTATTCGAGGGTCTCGTCGTTGAAGTCGAGAAGCGTCAGTTCAGCATGGTCGGCCAGGTCGCCCGAGGCGAGGAACTGCTGCACCTCCTTTGCGGGGCCGCAGCCCAGGTTGAGGATACGGCATCGGCGACCGGTGGCCTGGACACGGAGTGTTTCCTCGGTGAGGCGTTGCTGGAGGTGATTGATCCGGTTCCTGTGGGCGAGTGCGGGTGGGTTCTGGAGGAATACCACGTTGACGAGCTTGGCAAAGAGCGTCGCACCCTCGTGTGGATCCCGCAGGATCATGTTCACCATTTCGTAGTCACCGGCGTAGCCGAGGGGCTTCTGGAAGGTGCGGTATACGAATGGTGAGCAGAGAACCAGCGGATGAAGCTGTCGGCGGGCGTAGGCGCGATGTGCCGCCCGTGCCTCCGGTGTGATGTTGCCGGCAACCGCATCGAAACGGTCCATCCATTCGCCGACTTCGGGCAGGATCCGGCCCTCGAGTTCCTGAAGGACGGTCCGCTCCATCTCGGCGCGGACGCCGAGGGGTTCGGAACGGACGCCGAGTTCGACCTGATCGAGCCATCGGCGGAGGTCCATCAGCAGCATCTGGAAATCGGAGACGGCGACCTTGAAGTCCGGTGTGACGGCGCGGTTCTTGCGCCACTCGGCCATGAACGCATCGAACTCCGATTGGAGCCGTTGCGGTTGGGCGATGGGGGAGAAGAGGTCGACATCGAGCCAGGACTCGTTGAGGGAGGCCTCGCACAACAGCATGATGCCGGTGTTGACGAGGTTGGAGACGACGCCACGGCCAGCGAAGACGCAGCGTTCGCCGATGGTGATCCGGAACTCGGAGAGCACTTCGGACAGCTGCAGGAGGGAGAATGGATTGTAGACCTCGAAGACGACGGAAAAGCGCGTGAGCCGGACGGGTGTTGCCCGGATCTCTGCGCCCTGACTGTTGCGGCAGGAGATGTGGGTCTCGCGTTCCGAGAAGAGCGGAATTGCGGTCTTGGACGTCATTTCAAACGGGGGGTAAATCGGGGATCCGCCTAGGAGAGGAAGGTGGAAAACCCGGTGGAATGGCCGGCTATCCCTGCGCCGGCATCGACGAGAATGTGAGTGAAGATGGCGACGACTTCCGGGTCTGGGAAGCGCCAAATCTCTCTTGAGCCTGAATTGTTTCGAGGGGGTGGAGGGTGCTTGCCCTCTGTAGGGGTTTCCCGCATAACGACCCCATGAAATGTCACCCCCCGACCAGGTCCCAAGGAACCTGGATGGTTACGATGGCCGCCATGATGGCGGTTTGTGTGCATGTCCAGGGCGAGGGCTTTCGGAGTCCAACGACCGGCGCCCAGGGACTGGGAACCTCGGGAGGAAGGTTTGCCTTCATTGATGATGCCTCTGCGGCGTGGCATAACCCGGCCAACCTGACCCTGCTTCCCGAATGGGAGGTTTCCTTCGAACCGACACTGATCCATCACGAGGCCCGCTACACGGGGCCGTTCGGCACGGCGAAGACCGAGAATCCGTGGAAGTTCCTGCCGGCGCTCTTCGTCGGGGGGCCGTTGAACGACCGGGTTGCGGCCGGGCTTGGGGTGACGGTGCCGTACGGCCTGTCGGTCGACTGGGACTGGAGCCAGGCGGGGGCCATGAAGTACCTGGCCCCGCACTTCGTGGATCTGAAGACGTTCAATTTCAACCCGAACCTGGCCTTCAAGTTGGGCGACCGGGCAAGCCTGGGCCTGGGTCTGGATGTCATGTGGTCGGAGCTGCAGCTCCGTCAGGATTACTCGTGGGCCAACCTGTTCGCCAATCCGCTGCTCACGGATGGTGAGCTGCGGGCGCGCGGGGATGGGATCGGGGTCAGCGGGAATGTCGCGCTGAGCATCGATACATGGGAGGGGCAGCGGTTGGCGATCACGGCCCGTTTTCCGATGACGGTGGCGTACGAAGGCCACTTCGACGCCAGCAACGTCCCGTCGGTGGGCAGCTTGCGGACGGATTTCCGCAGCCAGATCGATTTCCCGACGATTGTGGGTGTCGGTTACGGGGTGCGGTTGACGCAGACGGTCCGGGTCGAAGCGAACATGGAGTACGTGCAGTTCTCGCGCTTTGAATCCCTGAGCCTTGGGGTGGACCCGGTGACGGCGGGGACGCTGGGTCTGCCGACCGCCTACGCCCAGCAATGGCGGGATACGTTCACCTTTGGTGTGGGCGGGGATTGGGCCTTTTCGGAGGGCTGGAAGTTGCGTCTGAGCTATCAGCATTATCAGACGCCAGTGCCGGACCGGACGTTCTCGCCGACGATTCCGGATGCCGCGCAGAACGTGGTGACGGTGGGGTTGGGCTATCGGTTGGGCAGGCACCGATTCGATCTCGCCTATTCCCGGGTGTTCTATGACGATCGCTCGATCTCGGCCGCGGAAAACGAGGTGTTCTCCGGGGAGTATGAGATTGCGGCACACCTGATTTCACTCGGGTACGGACTCCAGTTCTGAGGGAGGTCCGGACCGTGGAGTCCGGCATTGCTGCGTTGAGAGGAGAAGGGCTGGCAATGCAGGACAAGCCGATGACGAGCACGACGGAATCGACCGCCCGCGTGGGAACCAAGGCTCCGTGGGCGTCCGGATCCTCGATGGAGGATGCGGACCGCGCTGTCCTCCGAGGACTGTTGGAGGGTGAGAGCGAACCCATGGTGGTGCTGGCCCTCAACGGGAATCTGGTGGGATGGAACCGTGCGATGGAGGTGCTGTTGGGACGAGTCCCCCTGGCGGAGGGTGGCACGATCTTCGATCTCGTGACGCCGGCCTCGCATGCTTCATGGCACGGTTGGTTGCTGCGGTTGGTGAACGGGGAGAACGTTCCGGCGGTGCGGACGTGCATTCCAGGGGTGAACGGTGAGGAAGTCTGGGTGGATGCCTCCCTGTTTGCCGTGAGTCTCGGGGAGGACCGGGTTCTGGCGCGTGTGCGCTTCCGGGATCGGACGCGGGAGACGCGGGCGGAAGCGGCGCAGCGCGCCAGCGAGGAGCGTTTCCGGATGCTTTGCGCGATGGCTCCCGTGGGCGTGTTCCAGACGGATCCCGAGGGGCGCCTGACCTACACCAACCAGCGGTGGCGACAACTCGCCGGCCTTTACTCGGCCGCCGAGCCCCGGGGACTGTGGTGGCAGGCGGTACACCCCGAAGACCGGCCACGTGTCGTGGACCTCTGGCAGAGCTCCCTGCGCCACGGAAACGAGTTCTTCGCGGAATTCCGCTTTCTCGTCGAACGCGGGCAGGCGCGCTGGGGACGCACACGCATTGCCCAGCAGGCCGGCTCCGACGGCCGTGTGGCCTATTGCATTGGGACGAGCGAGGACGTGACGGACTTGAAACGCGTGCAGTCCGACCTCGCGGCAGCGCGGGACGCCGCGATGGAATCCGCGCGGTTGAAGACCCAGTTCCTTTCGAACATCAGCCACGAGATCCGGACGCCGATGAACGGTGTTCTGGGAATGCTGGAACTCCTGACAGCGACCGACCTCACGGAGTCGCAGCAGCGCTACGCAGGGATTGCGCGTGAGAGTGCGGACATCCTGCTCGGGGTGATGGAGGATATCCTGGATTTCTCCCGCCTTGAGGCCGGACGACTGCGGTTGACGCCGCAGCCGTTCTCCCCGGCGGAGGTGTTGACGGAGGTGATGCGGCAGGCGTCGTTGTTGGCGGATGCCCGGGGTGTGTTGATGCAGCTTGAGGTTGATCCGCGCGTTCCGGCGCAAATCATCGGCGATGGTCCCCGCTTGCAGCAGGTCCTGTCCAAACTGGTCGGGAACGCCGTCAAGTTCACGCCGGAGGGCTCGGTGCGCTTGCGATGCCATCAATTGTCGGTGGATGGCCAGCGTTGTTTGCTGCGCTTCGAGGTGGTGGATACGGGGATCGGAATTCCGCCGGCAGCGTTGGAGAGGATTTTCCATCCTTTCGTCCAGGTGGACGGGGAACCGACCCGTCGGCATGGCGGCACGGGCCTTGGACTGGCGTTGGTCAAACAGTTGATCGAGTTGATGGGCGGCGAGGTGCGGGTCGAGAGTGTTCTGGGATCCGGGTCGACATTCTGGTTCCACCTCACCTTTCCCTTGGTGGATCGGAATGTTCCGTCGGGCGATACGGGATTCAGGAGAAGAGAATGAGCACGAGCATGAGGTTGGCCCGATCACTGAATGGGTGGGTTTCGCTGGATCCGGCGATGGCCAATCGCCACGGCCTGGTGGCCGGGGCGACCGGAACTGGAAAGACGGTGACCCTCCAGAGCATGGCGGAGTCCTTCAGCCGGTTGGGCGTTCCGGTTTTCCTGGCGGATGTGAAGGGGGATCTTTCCGGCCTTGGGAAGGCCGGTGGAACCTCATCGAAGGTGTTGGATCGGGTGCGCCAGCTGGAGGTGGAGGATTACCGGCCTGAGGCGTTCCCGGTCGTATTCTGGGATGTGTTCGGTCGGCAGGGTCATCCCTTGCGGACGACGGTCTCCGAAATGGGGCCGCTGATGCTGGGAAGGGTGCTCCAGCTGAATGAAACGCAGGCGGCGGTGTTGTCCGTGGCGTTTCGGGTGGCGGATGAGCATGGCCTGCTGCTGCTGGATCTCAAGGATCTGCAGGCGGTCTTGCGTCACCTGGGGGAGAACGCGGCCGCGTTCACCTCGAAGTACGGCAACATTTCGCCGGCCAGCATCGGGGCGATCCAGCGCGGGCTGCTGCAACTGGAGTCCCAGGGGGCAGCCGTCTTCTTCGGTGAGCCGGCCCTGAACCTTGAGGACCTGTTGCAGACCGAGGGTGGCCGCGGCGTGATCAACATCCTGGCGGCCGATCAGTTGATGCAGTCGCCCAAGCTCTACGCTTCGCTCCTGCTGTGGCTGCTGGGCGAGTTGTTCGAGCAATTGCCGGAGGTGGGCGATCTCGATCGACCGAAGCTGGTGTTCTTCTTCGACGAGGCGCACCTGCTGTTCAACGATATGCCGTCGGCGCTCCTCGAGAAGGTGGAGCAGGTGGTGCGGTTGATCCGGTCCAAGGGCGTGGGAGTCTATTTCGTGACGCAGAACCCGCGCGACGTCCCGGACCGGGTCCTGGGCCAATTGGGGAACCGCGTGCAGCATGCGTTGCGCGCCTTCACCCCGGCCGATCAGAAGGCGGTGCGCGCGGCAGCGCAGACGTTCCGGGCGAATCCAGCGCTGGATACCGAATCGATCCTGACGCAACTGGGGATCGGGGAAGCGTTGGTGTCGGTGCTGGATGCCCAAGGGCAGCCGACTGTTGTGGAGCGGGGGTTGGTGGCCCCTCCGTCCTCGCATCTTGGACCGCTCACGGCTGTCGAACGCGAGGCATTGATCCGGACTTCGATCGTTGCAGGCGTGTACGAGAAGGCGGTGGATCGGGAGTCCGCTTACGAGCGTCTCACGGGGGCAGTTTCCGGTGGTGTCGGGCAGCAGTCGGCTCCTCCGGTCGCGGAGGACAAGCGTGGGTTCTTCGGGCGGTTGTTTGGTGGCGGCGACCCGGCTCCCGCACCTGCGGCGCCTCCGGCGCTTCCGCGGGTGGAGCCACGAACGCGCACGGCGCGGGCCGAGAAGTCCGTGGGCGACGTGGTGATCCAGACGGCGGCGAGGTCGTTGACCTCGAACATCGCGGGCGCGATCGGCCGGGAGATCGTTCGGGGCGTTCTGGGGGGATTGCTCGGAGGCGGTTCACGCCGACGCCGCTAGGGACCCCGTGGAGACTTCCGAAACGCAGCAGGCACCGGGTGGGTCTGGCCGCTTCGGCAGGCTTTGGAACCCGGAGACACGGCGATACCCGCTCGCTATCCTCGCGGCTCTGGCGCTGGCGCTGGCGTATCCAACTCCGGGAATCGCGGGCCTCGCGTGGGTGGCGCCCGGA
>JBIKWS010000125.1:0-8355 GCA_044356195.1 Cyanophyceae cyanobacterium | reverse complement strand
GCGACACGGGTGGGCGGCGTCCTCGTCGCGCCTCAGAGCCTTTCCCAGAGCGATGAGGCCATGGCCGCCCCCGTCTCCGTCCTTGCCGCAAACGTCCTGCTGCCTTACATCCTCCGCCCCGGCTGTTGCGGAAAACCAGCCGTCCCCCTCGGGAATCACGCAAAACCGCATGTCACAGGATTTCACCGCACTCGCAGCGCGCATCGCCGAATTCATCCGGCGATCCTCGTCCCACGCCTCCAACGAAGCACAGGTCGACGCGGAATCGCAGTTCGCCGCGCTTGCCCGGGACGTCTTCACCGCGCAATTCCACGCCAATCCCGCCTATCAATCGCTCTGCCGCGCCCGACACATCACCCCGGCAGAAGCGCCCGATTGGACGAACATCCCGGCCGTCCCGACGGAAGCCTTCAAGGATTTCGAACTGACCTGCCTTCCGGTGGCCGAACGCACGACCGAGTTCCGTTCGAGCGGCACAACGGTCCAACGACCCAGCCGGCACTTCCACCATCCCGAATCGCTCCAACTCTACCGCGCGTCCGCCCTCGCCGGCTTCGAGCAACATCTGTTGGCGGACCTCGACGACCTGTTCGAAGCCCAGCTCCTCGGCCCGCTCGACAAACCCGCCTTCCTGGCGCTGACCCCGCCGCCGGAATCCGCCCCCCACTCTTCCCTCGTCCACATGCTGGGTGCCGTCCTCCAGATTCATGGTGCCAAGGATTCCCTCTTCGCCGGACGCGTCGCCGCCGATGGCACCTGGGAACTCGATATGGACAGGCTTCTCTTTGCCCTCCGTCGATCGATGTGCGCCAACAGACCGCTCGTCCTGATGGGCACCGCCTTCAACGTCGTCCACCTCCTCGACGCCTTCGAAGCCGGAAACATCCGATACCGCCTGGCGCGCGGTTCCCGGCTCATGGAAACCGGCGGTTACAAGGGCCGCTCCCGTGAACTTCCGCGTGCCGCGCTTCACGCCGAGGTCACCCGCCGCCTCGGGCTTCCACCCGCTGCCATCGTGACCGAATACGGCATGAGCGAACTCAGCTCGCAGGGCTACGATCGCGTCGCAACCCCCTTGGCCGACGGCTCCCCCTGTCCTCCCATCTTCCAGTTTCCACCGTGGACCCGTGCGCGGGTCGTTTCCCCGGAAACCGGGCTTGAGGTCGCAGACGGTGACCGCGGCATCGTCGAGATCCTCGACCTCGCCAACCTGTGGTCCGTCGCCGCCATCCGCACCTCCGACGAGGCCATCCGCCGCAACGGACGGTTTGAACTTCTGGGGCGCGTGGCCCATGCCGAGCCACGTGGATGCTCGCGCATGACGGCCTGATCCCCCATCCTCCGACCACGCACGCATGAATCCGCTGCCCAATCTGTTTCTCGCCGACCTCGGTCCGGAACTGGTCCTCACTCCGAAGACCGTCCGTGAGGCCTGCCAGACCGTCCGGCGAAACCGGGAAGCCTGGCTCACCCAGCTCCGCACCCGGCAGATTGCCGAGATCATCGGTTACACAGCCGAGCAGTGGCTCGATCCGCACAATGGACTCCGGCTTCGAGCCCTTGCCGAAGCCCCCGCACAGATCGGCGTCTCCAGCACGACGCTGGCACGGGGCCTGGACCACTTCTTCCGACAACTGACCCCGGAAAACCTCGAAGGCCTCGTCGCGCAGGATCTCGGGGACACGCGCCGCCTCGATGAATTCACCGGCGGCCCCATCGAACTCCGCACGGGCCGCACCGCCATCGCGCGTCGTCCCGAGCTCCTGGGCCACATTACCGCCGGAAACCTTCCCATACCGGCACTCCAATCCATCACCCTCGGCCTCCTCCTGCGTTCCGCGCAGTTCATCAAGTGCGCCAGCGGAGCCTCCCTCCTGCCCCGGCTCTTCGCCCATTCCCTCGCCCTGACCGAACCCCGCATCGGATCCTGCCTCGAACTCGCCGAGTGGCCGCGGGGTGCGTCCGAACTTGAAGAGGCTTTCTTCAGCGAGGTGCAGTGCCTCACGGCCACCGGATCCGACGCCATGCTGGAGGATGTCCGTCGACGCGTCCCCCTCCACATCCGGTTCGTTGGTTACGGCCATCGCGTCAGCTTCGCCTACGTCACCTCGGACATGCTCACCACCTACTCGGTGAAACGCGTGATCCGCGATCTGGCCAGCGATGTCACCGCATGGAACCAACTCGGCTGCCTCTCGCCCCACGTCGTCTACGTGCAGGACGACGGCGTCCACTCCCCCGAGTCCATCGCCGAAATGCTCGCCGAGGAACTCGCCCGGCGCGAAATCGAGGATCCCCGCGGTGACATTCCGGTCGCCGAAGCTGCCGCCATCGCCTCACGCCGCTCCATCTACCAGATGCGCGCGGGCAGCAGCCTGGACACCGTCGAGAAACTGAAGGTCGACACCGCCTTCCGCGACATGCCCGGCGGCGTCCGCATCTGGGAAAGCCCGGGTTCCACCGCATGGACCGTCGTCTACGACAACGATCCCCGCTTCGAGTTCTCCTGCCTCAACCGGTTCATCTACGTGAAGCCGGTTCACCAACTCGCCGAAGTCCTGCGCTACGCCGAACCCATCCGCCACCAGGTCTCCACCGTCGCCGTGGCCGCCCTCGACCACCGCCTCACCGACCTGGCCCGCGAACTCGCACGTTGGGGTGTCGCCCGTGTCTGCCCTGTCGGACGCATGCAGGAACCGCCCCTCGCCTGGCGCCACGACGGCCGCCCCACCCTGGGTGACCTGATCCAGTGGACGGACCTCGAATCTCCCTGAACCGCTCTCTCCCGACATGGAACTCCGCAAATCCTTCCAGATCGAAGCCGCCCATCGCCTCACCAAGGTCCCTCCCGGCCACAAGTGCGGCCGTCTGCACGGCCACTCCTTTGTCATCGAAGTCGCTGTCGAAGGTCCTCTCGATCCCGTCATGGACTGGGTCATGGACTACGCCGACATCAAGGCCGCCTTCCGTCCGCTGTACGACCAACTGGACCACAACTGCCTGAACGATCTTCCCGGCCTGGAAAACCCCACCTCCGAGAAACTCGCGCGCTGGATCTGGGAACGCCTCAAGCCGGTCCTTCCCCTCCTCACCGAAATCTCCATCGCCGAGACCTGCACTTCCCGCTGCATCTATCGCGGCGAGTAAGCGCGGGGCAGCATTCAGAGCCTCAGGAAGATCCCGCGCGCATAGAGGAACCGCGCAAACGCGAGCATCACTCCGAGGCCCGCCACCGCGATCACGGCCTTGCCGTAGTCTCCAAAGGCGCCAGCCACCGGACCACCCACGAACCGCGCTGCGATTCCCTGCCATCCACCGGTCGTTCCAAGCAGGTTCGCGGCGATGTAGATCGTCAGCGCGTTCATCCCGATCCATTGGAACGGCGGGCACCACCACCGGATGCGCCAGACATCCACCACCTGATGGAAGAACCCGAGAAACATCAGGCTCCAACCGCCCGCCATCAGCACGAACGACGAGGTCCAGAGCTTCTTCACCACCGGGAATTGTGTCCCCCACAGGAAACCCAACAGCACGCACACGCCCCCGGCCATCATCAGATAGAAGCTCTTTCCCCCCGGTGGGATGTCTTCACGCCGGAGGTAGAGCCCCGCGAAGATCCCCAGCACGCAGGTCATCACCGCCGGCAACGTGCTCAGGATCCCCTCGGGATCCGAGTATCCGTCATAGAGGCGCCCCGGCAGGAACCGGTAGTCGAAGTGGTTGACGTAGTTGTATCCCTGTTCCGCCCGACCGGTCACGGTTTTGGTGGCCGCCTCATACAGCACGGCGGCATTCGTCTGCCCCTTCGCCTCCATCAACTGCCGCATGGCTGACCGCTCCAGCCGGATGTCCCGGATGGGCAGCTTCATCACCACCCCCCAGTACCCCAGCAACACCGCCACCCAGACGCCCGCCAACACCCGCACGGGCAATGCCAGATACAGCAGGCTCGCCCCGGTGTAGCTCAGTGCGATCCGCTGCAACACCCCAAGCCAGCGCACGCCTTCCCAACCATCCTTGATCCCCCCACTGTAAAAGACGCCCAGCGCGAACAACAGCAACCCCCGCCACAGAACCCGCTTCATCGCGGCCACCGCACCCCCGCTCGCCTTCGCCTTCGCCAGGGAAAACACCGTCGACACTCCGGCGATGAACACGAACAGCGGGAAGATCATGTCGTAGAAGCGGAAGCCAGCCCACTCCACGTGGGACAATTGCTCCCGCACCACCCCGAGGATCGTCCCCTCCTTGGCCGCACCCAATGCGGACACCATCGCGCCGCCTCCGACGATCCAGAACATGTCGAAGCCCCGCAGCACATCCAACGACATCAACCGCCGGCTCCCGTCGGGAGCCGCCGTCAAGGCATCGTAGGTCCGGTTCGTCAGTCGGTCGTTGGCAGCCATGTTCAGAGTCGCAGGTACAGCTTTCGACGGTGCAGGAACCAAGCCAGCAGGAAGCACCATCCGATTCCCACCAGCGCCAGCACCATGTCGCCCAGGTGCGGCACCCACCCATTCAGCCCCCCTGCGACAGGCCCACCCGCAACCCGTCGCGCCAGGATGTCCATGTCCACAACCTTCGCCACCAGGTACACGGCGATCGGGTTCAACCCTACCCACACGAACGGCTGGCACCAGCGCGTCCACCCACGCACGTCCACCAGCCAGTAGAACAACCCTAGCAGCAGACAGCTCCATCCCCCGGCCACCAGCACATATGAGGAGGTCCAGATCTTCTTGATGATCGGGAATTGAAACGACCAACCCCATCCCAACACCAGCAAGGCAAGCCCAGCCACCGCCAAACCGCCCACCTTCGCCATCGGCGTCTTGTCCCCACGCTGCATCCATCGCCCCGCAAACGTCCCCAGCAGACAGCTCGCCACCGCCGTCAGGCTGCTCAGCAAACCCTCGGGATCATGCGTCCCATCATGCTTGCGCCCCGGCAGCACCTTCAGGTCGATCCAGTTCGCCAGGTTCTTGCCTTCCTCCATGTTGCCGGCACCCACCCCGGGCACAGGAACGAAGTTCATCAACCCCCAGTAGCCGACCAGCAACCCGCCCAAGGCAATCGCGCACGTCCGCGCACTGAAGAAGATGAACAGGAATCCCGCTCCCAGATAACTGATCGCAATCCGCTGCAAGACCCCCAGCCACCGCACCTGATCCCAGCCCTTCGACCATCCGCCGTAGTAAAGAACCCCCAGGAGATACAACAGGAAGGCCCGCTGGACCAACCGGATGAACGCTTCATCCTTCCCTTCCTCCTCCACGATCCGTCCCAGCGAAAAGACCAGCGATACCCCCGCGATGAAGACGAACAGCGGAAAGATCAGGTCGTAGAATCGGAATCCCTCCCACGTCACATGCTCCAACTGGTCCGCCAGATGGCGCACCCACTCGGCCCGGTCCTTCGCCATCGCCGCCGCCACCCCACCCAGCGCGTCGGCCCCCATGATCCAGAACATGTCGAACCCACGCAGCGCATCCAGCGACAGCAGTCGCTTGCGCTTCGTTCCATCGGTGTCCGCGGCAGGCATGGTGCGCACAGGTCACCACGTCGTGCCCCCACCCTTCAACCCCTATTCCCGGTTACCTCCAACCATCCCCGTGCCGGCCACCACCCCTGCCACCACGAGATAGGTCGGCCCAATGAACCATCCCAACACCGGGATCAGCAGGATCAGCGCGCCACCGCCCCCCACGAGCAACGTCACCAACCATCGCCGACGCAGCACGCCGAGACTCGCCCGTACCCCTCGACCGTTCCGGCCCAGACAGGGATCCACCGCCTGGACCCCGCCCAACCACAACTGCACCGGCAACAACACCCCCACCGAAATCACCCATCCCACCACCGGAATCACCATCATCCCCAGATTCAGTCCCGCCACAGCCATCGACAGCAAACCGGTCAACGCGGCCATCCGCAACGAGCGCATCGCCATCGGGAACCACCCCATCTCCGGAACCGCATCGTGGCCCCGCAATTCCTTCTCTACCCGTTCCGAGATCGCATCCAGGAACGGCGCGTGGAACACCAGCACGACGCTTCGATACGTCAGCCATCCCACGACGCCCAGCACGCCCCACCACACCACCCGCCACACCCACCATCCCCAACTCCCTTCCGTTCCGCCCCACTTCATGTGCCCCGCCAACCAGTCCGAAATCCAGGCAATCCCCAACACCAGCAAGGGCAGGTAAAGCAATCCCAACACCGCCGGGCCCAGCCAGTACCGCCACAATCCGCCGCGCCAGATCATCCGGTTCGCCACACGGTAGGCCCCCCATGCCTCCTGCAACGCCGGGCCCAGCCCAGGCCTCCAGTCCCGCAGCCCCTCATCAGACCGGCCGGGCACCAACGTCCCAACACCGCCTGGTTCCATCGCGTCCATGCCCTTGTACCCCCGGCGTCACCGTTTCGTTTCACGCCACAGATCCGTCCGGATCCGATCCGCACGCATCCACTCCGAGTGCCCATCCATCATCAGCAGGCAACAACCCAACCCGTGCCGCCGCGCCGCCACCCGTCGCTCCCCGTTCAGCGTCCGCCCATTCGCCGCGTACGGGAGATGAGCCGGATTCCATACGTCGTTCAGGTTCGTCACCGCATCCTGCAACCCCGTGATCACCGGCCGCCACGCCCCGTCCTCATTGTCCGCCAGGTGCACCGATTCCGCCGGATTCAGGAAGCGGTCCAGCTTCGACGGCGTCGTCTGTTCCGAGCCCGTGGGATCCGTCGTGCTTGAAAACCGCCACGCATTGATCACGTAGGTGATGATCTGTTTGCGCCGCGGGTTCTTGTTTGGATACGCCGGACAGAAAAAGCTGCGGACCGACCGGAAGTTCGTCCGCGTGCCGCCATCGGGAATGTACGGCATGTAGGCGAGAAACCATGGCGTGTAATTGCCACGTGGGATGAATCCCCCCGAATCGTCGGCGTACAACTGCATCCCGATACCGATGTTATGCAGGTTGCTCAGGCAATTGGCCCGATGCGCGGACGCCTTCGCCTTCGCCAGCGCCGGCAACAACATCCCCGCGAGGATCGCGATGATGGCCACCACCACCAGCAACTCGATCAGCGTGAAACCACCCACCCACGGATGTCTGGTCTGGACTCTCATGGCTTGGCTCACCCTCTCCCACTTCAACCCATCCGTGCAACCCCGCAGCCTCAGCAGCCAACGAGGCAACGAATCGAGCCGTTCGCACGGTCGTAGCCGACGAAGTCACGGGTGGTTCTGGAAACTGGAGTCTGGCAACTGGCAACTCCCATGAACCCGCCAAAACCCTTTACAGACGACGCTCCACCACCATCCTGCCCGCCATGTCGTTGCGACCGGCCACAGGGCCCTCGATCGAAAACAAGGGAATCCCGGGATCTCTTCGGACAGGCTTTGCCGGCCTGGACGAGGCGATCACCCGTTCCCAGAGCTATCTCCTCTCCGAGCAGCACCCCGAAGGATACTGGGTCGGCGAACTCATCGTCGATGTCACCCTAGTGTCCGACATGGTCGTCTTCTACCACTGGTGGGGAAAGGTCGACCCCGCCTGGGAGAAGAAGGCTGTCCATCACATCTTCGAGAAGCAGTTGCCCGAAGGCGGATGGAACATCTATCCGCACGGCCCCTCCGAGGTGAACGCCACCATCAAGGCCTACCTCGCGCTCAAGCTCGCCGGAGTCCCCATCACCGATCCCCGCATGCTCCGTGCCCGTGAAGTCGCCACCACCCTGGGCGGCGTCCCGCGGATGAACACCTTCTCCAAGCTCTACCTCGCCCTGATCGGACTGGTCGGCTGGAATCACGTTCCCACCATCCCCAGCGAAGTCCTCCTGATCGGAAAGTGGTTCCATGTGAACTTCTGGGAAATGAGCAACTGGTCCCGCGCCATGCTCGTCCCCCTCGCCATCATCAACCACTTTCGACCCACCAAGGTCCTCCCCGTCTCCCTCGACGAACTCTACCCGCATGGCAAGTGGGAGCTCGATGAGACCCTGCGCCCGCGGTACTTCGACTTCAGCCTCCGCAACATGTTCCTGTGGCTGGACCGCCTCCACAAACTCGCCGAATGGGTCAGCCGCCGCGGCCTCCACCCGTTCCGCGCCAGTGCCCTCAAACGCGCCGAGGCCTGGATGCTCGAGCGCTTCGAGGGCAGCGATGGCCTCGCCGCCATCTTCCCCGCCATGCTCAATGCCCTGATCGCCCTCAAGGCCCTGGGCTACGCCGACGATCACCCCCAGGTCGTCCGCGCCCACAAGGAACTCAAGCGACTGATGCACGAGACCCCGGAGTCCGTCCGCATCGAGCCCTGCTTCTCCCCGGTCTGGGACTCCGCCATCGTC
>JBIKWS010000124.1:0-8364 GCA_044356195.1 Cyanophyceae cyanobacterium | reverse complement strand
CACGAACCGGACGCCGCGCTCCACCAACCGACGCGCGAGCAGGCAGTTGTTCGCGAAGGACGCCTGTCCCGGGGTCGTGCCGTAGGCCTCGTGCGTCTTCGCGGTCTCCTTCGAGATATCCATCACCTCCGGGACGCTGGTTTGCATCTTGTAGGCCATCTCGTACGCGGCGATCCGCGTCTGGATCTCCGGATCCTGAAGCACCTCATGACGCATCTGGTTCAGGTCCTTCAGCGCATCCAGTGACTGCCGACGCCGCTTGGATCCCATGCCCTCCGGATTGCCCACGTACAAAACCGGATCGCCCTGCGAACGCAGCGTCACACCCTGATGCATGGTCGGGAGGAAACCGCTGCCCCACGACGCATTCGTGAGCGGCTGACCCACGCCGGTCATCAACACGACATAGGCCGGCAGGTCCTTGTTCTCGCTGCCCAACCCATAACTGAACCACGAACCCATCGCGGGCCGGCCCGACAACTGCGCGCCCGTGTTCATGAACAGCGTCGCCGGATCATGGTTGAACGCCTCGGAATAAAACCCCTGCACGAAGCACACGTCGTCGACGATCGTCCGCAACTGCGGCATGAGTTCGCTCAACCACATCCCGGACTTCCCGTAACGCGCGAACGTGTACGGCGATGCCAGCAGCTTCGCGTTCTTCCCGATCTGCGCGAGGCGGATGTTCTTCACCAGGTCCTCGGGCACCTGTTGGCCGTTGCGCTTCGTCAGCTCCGGCTTCGGATCAAACAGGTCGAGATGTGACGGTCCACCCGACTGGAACAGGTAGATGATCGATTTCGCCTTGGGCGCGAAGTGCGGCTTGCCGAGCACTGGTTCGCCGGGCGTTGCCGAGAAGAGCTTTTCGTTCAGGAGCGAGCCCAGCGCCAAGGCGCCCATGCCCGTCCCGCATCGCTGCAGAAAGCGTCGGCGGGTGGTGTCGCGCAGCTGTTGGATCGCCTGTTCCGGATGGAATTTCATGGAAGATAGAAGGTCGAGGTGTGTGTGCGTTCGCTGCGGTGCGCGGTTACTTCGTCAGCGTTTCGTCGAGGTTGAAGAGCACGTTGCCGAGCATCATCCACGGTGCCAGCCGACGCGGGTCCGACCCGGCCGGCACGGGGGCTGAGCCCACGGAAACCAATTCACCAGCGCCCTTGGCATCGCGGGCAAACGACTGGCTCTGCTGCTTCACGAAGGCCACGAGCCGGGTCTTCTCGGCGGCGGTGGGCACCCGACCGACACAGGTCCGGAAGGCAAACTCCACGCGCGCCGCGTCATCCTTGCCGCCTTCGGCGAGGATGCGTTGGGCGAAGACGCGTGCCGCTTCCAGCAGCGTGGGCTCGTTCAAAGCGGCCAGCGCCTGCAACGGCGTGTTCGTGCGCGGACGCCGGGCCACGCACACTTCGCGGCTCGGCGCGTCGAAGGTGGCAAAGGTCGGGTACGTACAGACGCGTCGCCAGAACGTATAAACCGCGCGACGATACAGATCCGGCCCCTCGCTCAACGGCCATTCGTCCATGCCGATCTCAGGCCGCAGGAACCCGATTTCCTTCCACAGGTTCGCGACCTGCACCGGATGGACGCTGGGTCCGCCGATCTTCGGATTGAGGAGACCGCTGACGGCGAGCGCGTGATCGCGGATCATCTCGGCGTCCATGCGGAACCGCGGCCCACGCGAGATCAGCCGGTTGTAGAAATCCTTTTCCAGCCGTGTTGCGTCGGCCGCCGCGTTCTGACGATACGCCGCCGACATCACGATCAACTTCTGCATCGCCTTCACGTCCCAGCCAAGCCGCACGAACTCGGTGGCAAGCCAGTCGATCAACTCCGGATGCGAGGGCGGCTCGCCCTGACGACCGAAGTCTTCGGAGGTCTTCACGAGCCCCGTTCCAAAGCAGCGTTCCCAGAATCGATTCACGGTAACGCGCGCCGTCAGCGGGTTCGCCGGATCCACCAGCCAGCGCGCCAGCGCCAGCCGGTTGGCAGGCGCGCCCTGCGGCAACGCATGGAACACCGCCGGCACCGCCGCCGAGACGTCCTTGCCCCGCGTGAGGAAATCCCCGCGCTGATGCACGTAGGTCTGCCGCGGCTGCGGCTCGCCGCGCTCCTGCATCACCAGCGTGCTGAACTTCTGCAACGCCAGCTGCTTCTCGCGTTGCTGCAACCGCAGGATCTCGCGCTCCAGCCCGCGCACCGTCTCCGAGGCCTCGCGATGCGCCGTCGCCAACAGCTTCTTCTGCTCCTCGGTACGGGCGGCCGGCTTCACCGCCAGCGCATCCCGGACCTCCGTCGAGAGCGGCCAGCGCAGGTCCGGCTGCTTCTCCGTCGTCACCGAGATCCGGAACCGTCCCACGCAATGGCTGTTGCCGTGATAGTGATCGAACCGGAATCCCAGCCGGCTGCCACCCTTGAATCCCGCCGGCTCCTGCAGGGTCGCCACCAGCACATGCCGCTGGCCAAACCGCGGCCCGATGGCCCACCCCGTCTTCGGATTCCCGTCCACCGCGTGTTCGGCGCGGTAGTACTGCTGTTCCCAGTCCGCCGTCGCCGAGGCGAAAACGAGGTTCGTGTTCGCCGGCATCGGCCCGGACTTCGGGATCGCCGAAAAGGCGAACTCATCGAGGATGAAATTCCCCGACGCGCCCCAGCGCCCCGGCCCATTCTTGGGCAACGAGGGATCCGGAAGCACCTCGAGCATCACCGCCGTTATCCCGGTCAACGCCGTCTCCGATTCGACCGTGATCGTGTCGTAGATCGGATTCACACCCTTCGCGAGAAGGGATCCATCCGGAAGGTTCGTGTACCCCGACCCGCCCGTGGAATGCGGATTGCGCAGTTCGAGCACCTTCCAGGTCCCGCCAGCTTTTGCGATGCGCTTCTCCCATCGGACCTGTTCCGCGGCCAACGCGGCCTCGGCGGCTGCCAGTTCCTTCTGCGTCGACTCCAAGCGCCCCTTCACGAAGTCGCGCGACTGGCTCAGGTCCGGAGCCGGCACCTCAACGGTCGGGGCCACGCTGTAGTTGCCGCCGTCGGTCGAGTTGTTGAAGAACGCGTAGAACTGGTAGTACTCGTCGTGCGAGATCGGATCGTACTTGTGGGTGTGGCACTCCGCGCAGTTCAGGGTCAGACCGAGCCACGCGGTACCCACGGTGGCCACCCGATCCTTCACGGCCTTGACGCGATACTCTTCGGCGTCGCCGCCGCCTTCGTCGTTTATCTTGGTGTTGCGGTTGAAGCCGGTGGCGATGCGTTGTTCCAAGGTGGCGTTCGGCACCAGGTCGCCGGCGATCTGGTCGATGGTGAACTGGTCAAAGCGCTGGTTCCGGTTGAACGCCTGGATCACCCAGTCGCGGTAAGGCCAGATCGAACGGGCGAGGTCGACCTGATAACCGTTCGAGTCCGCGTAACGCGCCAGATCCAGCCAGCCACGCGCCATGTGTTCCCCGAACTGCGGCGACGCCAGCAAACGGTCGACGGCGTTCTCATAGGCGTTCGCCGACGTGTCCTTCCGGAAGGCCTCGACCTCCGCCCACGTCGGCGGCAATCCGGTCAGATCCAGCGAGACGCGGCGCAACAACGCAGCGCGATCCTCCTCCGGCCGCATCGAGAGTCCTTCCTTCTCCAGACGCGCCTGGATGAAGTGGTCGATTTCATTGCGCAACGTCACACCCGAGGTCCGCACTTCGGGTACCGCGGGCCGCACCGGCGCACGGAAGGACCAGTGCGCCCGGGGATCCACTTCGGGCCACACCGCTCCCTCGGAAATCCAGCGCCGCAAACTGCTGACCTCCGCAGCGGTCAACCGCGGTTCCTTCGGCGGCATCACGTCATCCGGATCCAGCGTGGTCACCCGCTTGAGGATCTCGCTCTCGTCCGGCTTGCCCGGCACCAACGCCAGCTTCCCCGACTTCGCCGCCTTCAACGCCAGCGTTCGCGTGTCCAGGCGGAGATCCCCCTTCTGCTTGTCCGGCCCATGACATTCGGAGCAGCGCTTGATCAGGATGGGCTCGATCTCCTTCGCGAAATCCACGCCCGGCTCTGCCGCCGTTCCCTGCGCGGCGGCGAGCAACAGACCCAACACAACAGGCGTGGCAACCGAACCGAAACCCCGACGCTGGACAACCGGATGGACGATGGTGCGCATGACTGGAAAAAACCTCCCGCGATCCTCGCCTCCGTACCCCGCCTTGGCGAGGCCCGAAACGGGGCCAATTGTTCAAAGACCTCCCCATGGGTTGGCGAGGGCCATCCTACTCCCGGATTGGTCCTTGGCTTTCCGATCGGCGCAGGGTGCTATGGAGGAGACGGATTTCCATCATGACGTTTCAAGCCCTGCTCTTTGCCACGGTGGTCCTTTGGCTCGCCATCTGCGGGGCGGTCCTCCAATCGGTGATCTGGTGTCTCGCCGGGCGGCGCCCGCGATTCATCGGTGCCATGGTCCTTTCTGCGATGGCTGCCGGTGCCAGCATCGCCGGCTTCTTCTTTCTGCGCGTGAATTACACCCAAACCGTCAACGGCCAGACCACACTGCACCTGGATTCCCGTTGGTTCTTCATCGCGTCCTTCATTATCGCCATCGCTGCCTTCGCCAACGCCCTGCGTTGGCGCCTCCGCTTTGGCGCGGCGCCTGGACACAGATCCCACTGAACCACGCGGAGGCGGAGGCTTTCGCGACGTCTCCTGCACACACGATGGCCTCGGAAGTTCCGGGAGCTTGCGCTGCCCGGGGGCGGTGAAGTAATCCAGCCCTGCTCTTCGGACTCCTGAGCATCGGCTCAACGTGCTTCAGCCAAAACCAAAACCATGACCTGCTCGAAAGGGGGCCCAACGGCGCACCGGGGAAGCTCTCAGATGAACGCAGGATTCATGATTCTCTTGTCCATGGGTTGGGCACCCTTCCGGGCCGATCTTCAGGGAGGCCGCTTCCCCGTCACCGCGGCTCAGATTCACCGCGATGACCTCCGTCCTCCCATTGCACCCACCCTGCGGCGCAGGCCCGGTCCATGAGGAATCCCGGTCTCGACATCCTGAGGCTGGTGGCGGTCGTTCTGGTCCTGGGGCGTCACCTTTACCTCCCCCAGAAGGAAAGCCCGTTCCTGAAGGTGTGGCAGACAGGTGGGTGGGTCGGTGTCGATCTGTTCTTCGTCCTGAGCGGCTATTTGGTGTCGGGCCTGCTTTTCAAGGAATTCAAGCGCCACGGCACGGTGGACCTCAAACGCTTCCTGATCCGGCGTGGGTTCAAGATCTATCCGGCCTTCTATGCGATGATCCTCGCCACCCTCGCCGTCGCCTACCTGACCGGCGAAGGGCTTCGATGGTACCGGGTGGCTGGCGAACTCCTCTTCCTGCAGAACTACCTGGGCGACCTCTGGCACCACACCTGGTCGCTCGCCGTCGAAGAGCACTTCTATCTCTGGATCGCGTTCCTCTGCTTCTTCGCGCTCCGGAGGGACCGTCTGCAGGACGGTCCTGGGAATCCCTTCAGGTTGGTCCCGCACCTCTTCCTCCTCACCGCTTCCGCCTGCTTCCTTCTCCGGATCGCCACCCTTTTCGTGTTCGAGTCCTACTCGCACCGGGCCTACCTGTTTGGAACCCACATCCGCATCGACTCGCTGATGTACGGTGTGCTGCTTTCCTACGGATCCCACTTCCACCAACTCGAATCGAGGCTGGCCAAGGTCAACACCGCGACCCTCCTCACCGCCGGATGCCTCTCGCTCAGCCCGGCATTCCTCTTCCCACTCGAACTTTACAAGGCGATTTCGGTCTTCGGAGTCATCCTCTTCTACCTGGGCTCCGGCCTGCTGGTTCTGGTCGCACTGCGACTGCGAGGGACGCGGAATCCCATCCTTGGCCTCCTCGGTACGCTCGGGGCCTCCAGCTATTCGATCTACCTCTGGCACCTGCCCGTCCTCATCTGGGGCTGGCCCCTCTTCCAGAAGATCCCCGGATGCGATGGTTACTTCGCGTTCTTCTGCTTCTACCTGCTCGGATCCCTCGTCTTCGGCTGGCTCATGAGCAAGGCCATCGAATGGCCCATGCTGAAGCTCCGCGAACGCCTCTTTCCCAGCGAACCTGCTCCGCCGAAAGCCGGCATCCCTCCCGGCATCCCCACGCCAGAGACCCCGCCTGCCGTCTGATCCCGCGCCGTCCGTCCTACGGGCGCCTCTTCGTGCTTCCCCCAGCCAGCGGAGAGGCGACGTCCACGTCGCCGTCCTCAAAGCCTCTCCCCAAGGCGATGAGGACATCGCCACCCCGCTAAAAGACGGAGCTGCAACGCCCACGTCGCCGGGATTGCTCCGCACACCGCGAGCGGGTTTGCTTCCTCCATGACGGGAAGCACACACCTTGGCCGATGGGTGCTCATCGCACTCGCCGCACTCACGCCGGTTTCCTCCAACCATGCCTCCGATGGCAACCGTCCGGTCGGCAAATCCTTCGCCACCCGTTCGGAGGTGATCGCCCGCCACGGCATGGCGGCCACCAGCCATCCACTCGCCACCGGCGTGGCCGTGCAGGTCCTTCGGGAGGGTGGTTCCGCCGTCGATGCCGCCATCGCCGCCAATGCCTGCCTCGGCCTGATGGAACCCACCGGTTGCGGCATCGGCGGGGATCTCTTCGCGATCGTGTGGGATCCGAAATCCCGCCGTCTGCATGGCCTCAACGCCAGCGGACGTTCCCCACGCTCATTGACGCTGGAGGAATTCCGCCGACGCGGCCTCACGCGGATTCCCTCGTACGGGCCGTTGCCGGTATCCGTGCCGGGCTGCGTCGACGGTTGGCACGAACTTCACGCCCGATTTGGCCGCCGTTCCATGGCTTCCAATCTCGCACCGGCGATCGCCTATGCCCGCGAAGGCTTCCCGCTGACGGAAGTCATCGCCGATGGCTGGGCCCGCAACGTCCGCAACCTCTCCAGTTACTCGAACATCCTCGCCGTCTACGCCCCCGGCGGGCGGACCCCGGCCAAGGGCGAAGTCTTCCGCAATCCCGCGCTCGCGGACACGCTATCCACCATCGCCCGCGAGGGACGCGACGCGTTCTACCGGGGTGCCATCGCCCAGCGCATCGCAGGATTCATGAAGGCGCAGGGAGGTTTCCTCACCACGGACGACCTCGCCGCGCATCGGTCCGAATGGGAGGAACCCGTCTCGGTCAACTATCGCGGATTCGACGTCTGGGAACTCCCACCGAACGGCCAGGGCATCACCGCGTTGATGATGTTGAACCTGCTCGAAGGATATGAAATGGCCACGGCCGGGTTTGGTTCCACGCGCCACCTGCATCTCTTAACCGAAGCCAAGAAATTGGCCTTCGAGGACCGGGCCGCCCACATCGCCGACCCGGCCTTCGCCGCCATCCCGGTGCGCGGTCTGCTCGACAAGGCCTACGCGCAGAAGCGACGCACCCTGATCCGTCCAGACCAGGCCGCAAAGACTCCGACCGCCGGAAATCCGCAAGGTGGACGCGACACGATCTATCTCTGCACGGCCGATTCCGAAGGAATGATGGTGTCGCTCATCCAGAGCAACTACCACGGGATGGGCTCAGGCATGTCTCCCGACGGCCTCGGATTCATCCTGCACGATCGTGGCGAGGCGTTCGATCTGGCCGAAGGGAAACCGAACACCTACGCGCCGGGGAAGCGACCCTTCCACACGATCATTCCGGCGTTCGTCACCCGCGATGGCGAACCCTTCCTCGCCTTCGGCGTCATGGGCGGTGACATGCAAGCTCAGGGCCACGTCCAGGTCCTCCTGAACCTTTTCGATTTCGGCATGAACCTGCAGGAAGCCGGGGACGCCCCGCGGGCCTACCACACCGGTTCCTCCGAACCTACCGGCGAACGCATCACCGCCGGCGGCCAACTCTTCCTCGAACACGGGTTCCCGGCGGAATCCGCCCGCGACCTGGTGCGGCTTGGCCACAAGGTGGGCTTCACCGGAGCGGGAAGCTTCGGAGGCTTCCAGGGCATCCTCTGGGACCGCACCAACCGCGTGCTCATCGGCGCCACCGAATGCCGCAAGGACGGGCAAGCCGCGGGGTATTGATCCTCGCTTTTGGACTACGCCTGTTCTGTCTGGGGTTAGAGGTCAAGCCATGGAGTCAGCTGGAGAAGGAGTTGCTTGTCCGCCTTGAGCCGAACGGGAAGCGGTTGTTCGACACGGACCTTCTCGTTTCATTCCTGGACGAGCAGAAGCCCCCGATGAGCGGACGCGCGGATCTGCTCTACGAGTTGGCGGTCCAATCCAGTCGCTTCCAGAGCATCCTTCGCAAGGCTGAGGTCCCTTTCCCGATGGATCCCGGGGCACACCTCGCGCCCTCGGGCGACCCGCCGAGTTCAGCAGCACGCTCCGAACCAAA
>JBIKWS010000193.1:0-6883 GCA_044356195.1 Cyanophyceae cyanobacterium | reverse complement strand
TGTAGGCAGGGTCGCCGTGCGGGATGACGGCGTTGAGGCCGTCGTTGGCACCGCGGAGGAAGAGGAAGAGGATCTTCTTTACGCGACCGTTCGGCCCGGGCTTGCCGATGTTGCCTTCGGCGAGGGCGCGCTGCATGACGAACGGAATGTCCGTCAGGGTGGCGAGGGCGGTTCCCAGACCCAGCGCGGAGGAGCGGCTGAGGAAGGAGCGGCGGGTGAGGATGTTCGGCGTGTTCATGGGGAGGAGACGCTCGGGGTGGTGTGTGTGTGGTGCGGTGGTTCGGTGGGCGTGGCTTACTGCTCGTTGAACCGCGAGGTGGTCATGAGGAAGGAGACCAGTCCGCGGACGCGGGTGTCATGGGCCGTGGTACCGGCACCGAGCGAGGAATAGGCGCTGGTGGTGGTGCCGTTGTCGGCGGTGTTCAGGAAGCGGATCGCGAGATCGCGGTAGGGTTGCAGGTTGGCCGGACCCTCGGCCGGGAAGAGGATTTCGAGGAAGTAGTCGGCGGCGACCGCGGCATCGGTCAGTGCGGCAGGCTTCTTCTTCCGGAGCAGGGCGACCGGATCGATGATCGTGCGGGCGTCAAGTTCACCGGAGGGGCGGTTGGCCGGACGGAGGGAGAGGGCCTGAACGTAGCGCAAGCGTTCGGCGAGCGTGCCGGCGCTGATCCACGCCTGACCGGATTCGGAGTAGCCGTCCGGTTCCGCGCGGTCGAAGAGACGCATGCGGCCGGCGCGGTTCATGGGGGCCTGAAGGCCGACGCCGTTGGAACTGGCGGTGAAGGTGCCGTCGCCATTGTCGGCGCGGAAAGCACGGACGGCGGAGACGGAGTATTCGAGCGGGGTCTTGATCTTCTGCTGGCTGGCGAGGCTGGAGCGGAAGACGGAGGAATTCAGGATGGTGCGGATGACGGGACGGAGCTGGCCCTTGGGTCCGCCGCCGGGCGGGTTTTCCCAGGCAAGCATCGCGGCCTTGACCAGCGCTTCCTCGGGCGAGGTTTCGGCGTCGGTGAAGTCGTACCCGACCTGGAAGTCGTCATGGACGAAGAGGCGGCAGAGCTTCACCACGATGAACTCCTGGGTGAAGGGCTGGTCGGCCATGTGCCGCAGGACGGTGTAGCCTTCCTGAATGGTGTTCGTGGTGTTTCCGGATGTCGTGAAGGCGAGGCCATAGGAGCGTCCGGCCCACGGGGGACCGAAGCGTGCGGGAACCTTGCGAGGACTGTTGGCGATCGGGGCTCCGGAGGCGTTCTTTTCGTGGAAGAGGTACTTGGCGCGTGGGTCGTGGCGACCCTGGCTGTAGCGGAGGGTCCAGGTACCGACGAGGTTGGTGAGGGCGTTGCGGTTGGTGGTGAGGGTCGGGTCCTTGTAGACGGTGGATTGGGGCGCGAACGGATTATTGACGTCGGCCGGGGCGCGGAGCTGGGTGGTCCAGCCGGTCCAGACACGGGACAGTTGGACGATGTCCCCTTGGTCGTAGCCGTTGTCGACGCCGAAGCAGAACAGTTCGCAGAGTTCGCGGGCGTAGTTTTCGTTGGCGATGCGGTAGGTCCCATCGGTGTTGCGGTTGCCGCGGGAGTTGACGGTGTCGAGGAAGATGATCATGGCCGGGCTTTCGGCGCTGATCCTGAGGAGGTCGTGGAACGTGACGTTGGGCCGGAGGAGGGCGGCCTGCCACTTCTTGTTCTCGAGGTATTCCACCTGCGTTGCGACGAAGGGAGCGATTTCGCCGGGGTAGCCGACGCCATCGAAGTAGTCGTTGGACTTGCTGTACTGGGTGACGAAGTGGTTTTCGCAGAACTGACGGAGGACCTCGTTCAGCTGGCGCTTGGAGGCGACGGCCTTCATGAGGTGCCACGAGCGCAGCTGGGAGATGTTGGCCGTACCGGCTTCCAGCATCGGAGTGTACTGGCTGGGCAGTGTGGGGTTCGCCCCGCTCAGCGCGTGGGTCACGGCGATTCCGGAGCCCGCGAGGGCTTCGCTGGTGGCCCCGGAGAAGCGGATCGTCAGCTGGCGGTTGGTGTTCGCGGTGTAATACCAGTAGGAGAGGGTGTAGGTCCCATTGTTGACCAGGCTGGGGGTCATCACTTGGCTGAGGGAGCTGGAGAGCGAGGAGCCCGCTGATGTGGCGATCAGGTGGAGGGAGGCATTTCCAGTCTTGGCGACCTGGGCACTGCGGGCCGAAGTGTTGACGTTGGTCGCGAATCGCCACTCGGTTCCAAGGGCCGTGTCGAAGTCGCCGTTCCGGATCAGGTTCGGCGCCGTGCCGTTGTCCGTGGATCCCGCGACCAGTCGGAGGCCGTCGAGGTAAACGTCCCCCTCGCCATCGAGGTAGATGTACAAGGTGGATGACGTGACCACCCCGGTCAGCGTGACCTTGCGCCATTCCTCGACGAAGGGTTGGGGCGTGTCGAGGTCTTCAGCGATGGATTCCGGGGTGAGCTGTTTTTCGATGTAGGCGTCGACACCCATGCGTGCGATCTCGTCGAGGTCATCCGGCGATGGGCCGTAGGCAATGCGCTGGAGCAGGTTGGCGGCGGTCAGGGCCGCTGCGGACATGGGCTGGGCCTGTACACGGTAGAATCCGAGGTCGCCGGCGAGGGGCAAATTCCCTGTCCATTGGAAGTCCGTGAGACTGCCGGGAAGCAGCGAGAAGGGCTGGGTGAGGTCCGATCCGCCATAGACGGAGTAGGAGAGGGCGGCGGGGACGGGATTGAACCGAAGGACCGGCCGGCCGCCCTGGATCTGGATGGCGGCGACGTCCGGTGTGGGATCGGCAGCGTTCAGGGCGTTGTTCGCTAGGAGGAGGAGTCCTGCAAACAACGCACTGGATGGGGCCCAGCGGGAGAAGGGGTTCATAAGCCAGGGTAACGAGTGTGTGTTCCTGCCGTTATTAGCAGGTTCGGGGCCGATGACGAGTCCGAAGGGGCGTGTGGGAAGGAGTTCCAAGTTTGAAGTTTCAGGATTCCCCGGGTGCGTGCTTCGCACGACCCGGGGCTATCTGCTGAAACGCCTCCGGCGTACAGACCTCCGGGATCGGACACCCCCCGCCGGGTGGGGGTAGCCGCAACTGACTTGAAACTGAAAATTGGGAACTCCGAAGTCAGACTTCCTTGTCGAGGGCCGCCCAGCGCCAGAGGAGCCATGCGCGGAGGCGGGCGAGGTGCATTCCGGCGAGTTCCTGGCCTTCGGGATCCGTTCGGGATCGGTTCTTGAGCCAACCCGTGAGGCTCCCGCGGGGTCCCAGCCATGCGAGGCGCAGGCCGTAGCGTCGGGCAAGTCGCAAGGCGATGCAGGTGAACGTGAAATGGCGCGGTCGGCCCTGTCGGAGGTAGGCGTAGTCGAATCGGATGCGGCGGATGACACGGCCTCGGGCGGCCTGGTCGAGGGCCCAGGCGTAATCCTCCATGGTGACGAGGGTTTCGTCGAAGGGAGCCTCCGTCCAGAAGGCGCGCCGGAACATGCCCATGGAGTTGGTGTAGATGGAGGCGATCTTCATGCCGCGGCCACGGAGTTCCTCGATGGTGATGACATCCCGATGGTGGGGATCTTCGTCCCATCGACCGCTGGCGCAGGCGGTGTTTGGGTCCTCCATGCAGGCGGCGAGACGCTCAATGGCGTCGGGAGACTTCAGGACGGTGTGGGAGGAGACGACGAGGACGAGGTCGGTGGGGCATTGGGAAATGCCAAAGTTGAGCACCCGGGCGTGATGGTATGGCTGGGTCCAGGGAACGACGGTTCCTCCGGCGCGGGTGATGAGGTCGGCCGAGTTGTCCGAGGCCCCGGTGTTCACCCCGACGATGCGGTCGGGGCGCCGGGTCTGGCGTTGGAGGGCTTCGAGGACTTCGGGGAGGGTGGCGGCGGAGTCCTTGAACCGGATCACGACGCCGATGGTGGCGGGGTTGGCTTTCATCCTGGGGAAAGGGGGGGTCGCGTGTGCCGGGTGGTTCAGATCTCAAAGAGGGGACCGATCCGGGTGAGGACGTCGTCCCAGGAGATGGTCTGGCCGGGCCAGGGTTGGAGGATGATGAGGACAGGTTCCGACCCGGACCGACCGAGGGTGAGGCGTCGGAGGGCGGTCTGCCACCAGTAGCGACTGGGTGAGCTGTGACGTTCGCGTCCGTCGGAAAGCCAGAAGATGGCTTCGGCGGCGGTACCGTTCCGAGACAGGATGAGGTGACGCGCGGTGCCACCGGGAATGGGCCGGTCGCGTTGCTGGGTGACCGTCCAGCCGGAGCCCCGGAAGCAATACAGCGGATCGTGGACCGCGTGACGGTCCCGGGTGCCGTCGACGATCTGCAGGATGATGCGGTCGGAGCCGACCTGATAGACGCGCTTGATGAGGGCGGCCTTGCCGAAGACCTGACGTTCGGTGTCGGAGAGGGGGAGTTCGCGGGAGGCGAAGCCAAGGCCGGAAGTCGGAAGGAGCTTGAGGCGGGCGGAGGCGTCGTTCAGTGGGATGAAATCCCAGGTGACGGCGAGGGCGGCGATGGTGCCGATGCCGATCCAGAAGGCTTTCCGGGTGGACGGTCTCACGGGGTGGGGGTGGGAGTGGGCGGGGCTGGGGTGCGCGGGGTTGGGCTGAGGAGGACAGCCGTGGTGCCGAGGAGGGCGAGGGAAATCCGGAGGGCGTAAATGGCGGTTGGCGGGAGGGATTTGGTGGCCATGGTTAGAAGCGGAATCCAGGCGAGGGCGGAGAACCACCACAGCGGGGCAAATCGGGAACGGTTGCCGAAGGCAGACAGGATGGCGATGAGTCCGAGGTGGGAGGCCGAATGGGTGTCGAGGACGATGCCGGCAAGGGTCAGGGCGAGGCCGATTCCGAGGAGCAGGGTGATGGACCGGTAGGCTGGAGGAATCCCGTGGCGCCAATACAGGGGGATGGGCACGAGCCAGATCAGGAAGGCGAGCCACTCGAAGCGGTCGAGGGGGGAATGACGCCACACGACGAGAAGATCGCGACAGGCCCAGAGGGAGAAGGCGAGGGCAGGCCACGCGACATCCGGGAACCGGCGTTTTTCGTTGGAGGTGGCGTCCATGGATGGCTAGGCGGGGTTTTGGCTTGGGGCTTGCCACTGGAAGAGGCCCCAGCAGGCGATGAACATGAGGACGAGGACGGACAGCCCGCCCCACGTGTGGAAGAGACCCATGGCGAACTCCTGGCCAAAGGTCAGGGAAGCTACCGAGATGAGGAGGATGCGCGCGGTGTTGGCGGCCCAGGCGATGGCGGCCAGGGCCGCGATGTTCTGCCAGTACCGTGGCGTGTCGCCGAGGAGGACATGCGCCAGGAACGATCCGGCAATGAGCATGGATTGCAGCACCTTGAGGCCGGAACAGGCAGCCGTGACCGCGATGGGAGCGCCTTGGATGGTCAGTTCCGTGCCGTTGTGGATGACATGGAAGCCGATGGCCTTGAACAGGCCTGCCGTGACGTAGGCGCCGCTGAGGCGGAACCACCACCCCACCGGCTCCAGGTCGAGGGTGACCCATGGGAAGGCGAGGAAGGCGAAGACGAGGATCCGGCGCAGACGCCAGTGATCCGAACTTGCGGTGCGTTCACGGAGCCATGCCCAGAGAAGGCAGGTCCAACCGGCGGCCAGCAGCAGTGTGATGGAAAGGAAACCTCCGACCACGGTGAGGAGGACGCCGATGCCGAGGGTGGTCTGGTGGAGGCGGAACGGTGTCTCGGTGAAGGTCCACGGTTTCCCGAGCCACGCCCCGAGTGGAAGGGCAACAAGGATCGGCAACACATCCGCCGCTTCGCCCCACCAACGCGTGTTCCGCAGCCAGGCGACGACGGCCAGAACGCCGAGGGTGGCCAGCCAAAGCTTGTCGGCGGTTTTCACTGTCGGGGGGCCTCAACCTTGAGGATCTCGTCGAGGTTGGAGCGCAGTTGGAGTTCGTCAGGGAACAGGGTGATGAGTTCCTCGGTGTATCGGCGGGCTGTTGGGTAATCCTTGGCCGCGAAGGCGGTGCGGGCCAGGTAGGCCCGGGCCTCGGCGGATTCCGACGCTAACGCGGTGTAGAGGCGTGTGGCTTCGGTGCGGTTGGTTTCGGCGAGGGCGATGCGGGCTGCGATTTCCCGGCCGGCCACGGATTTGGCGAGGCGTGGGTTGGTCTCCAGCCGTTGGCGGGCGATCGCCGGCTTCCTACGGTCGAGTTCGGCAAGCGTCGTCAGCCAGGCGGCGCGGTAGGCCGCGTCGGAAGGGCCGGAGGCGATGGAGGCGAGGAGGGAGAGGCCGGGTTCGACCTGTTGATCGGCGAGGAGGAGTTCGCCCTTGAGGGCCACGAGGGCGGGCGTGGAGGCGCGTTCGTTGATGAATGCGAGGGCCAGCTTGACGTTGCGATTGAGCCGCAGCGCCTGTGCGAAACCATACACCGCCCACTCCGGAGCCTCGGCTGGGAACTGATCCAACGGGATGAGGTTCAATGCCGCCTCGCGCCAACCGGCAGCGAGGAAGATGGACGCGGGGCCTGCGGGCGAGTTCAGGAAGCGGGCGAGATCCGGGGGGACATTCGGGGTTCGGCCGGAGCGCTGTTCGAAGGCCAATTGGTCGAGGAGGAGGAGGACCTGATGGCGGTTCGTGGCCGGCGTGGTGCTCGCCGTGAACTGGAGGCCGGGGGCGTTGAAGCTGCGGTTGGTGGAAAGGCGGAAGGTCAGGACCTGGGCGAGCGCACGGTCCAGGTCGGGATTCCAGGAGGTCGGGATGAAACGGCTGAACCGGATCTGGTCGAGCGCAGCGCTGTCCGCCTTGTTGAGCAGGTGCTCGCAGAGTTGGAGCCAGTGCACCTCCTGGCGGTCGACGGCGAGTTTCCGGGAATTCGGCAGGGCGGCGAAGTTGGTGGCATCGAAGAAACGGCCGGCGGACGTCGTGCGCAGGAG
>JBIKWS010000123.1:0-8378 GCA_044356195.1 Cyanophyceae cyanobacterium | reverse complement strand
GCGAAGATCCGCGCGCTGCTGCAATCCACGGACCTCTCCAAGCTCAGTCCCGAGGAGCGTCGGAAGGCGATCCGTCGCCTGGCCGAACTCCTCAACGCCCTCAAGCCCGAGGATCGCCGCGAGGCCCGCCTCGCCGGCGAATGGCGCGCCTGGCTCACGCAGATGTCCGAACCCGAGAAGGCCGAACTCCTCGAACTCACGCTACCCTCCGGCGTCACCCAGATGCTTTCGGCGTTCGAGCAGATGCCCGAGGCCCAGCGCCGCCGTTCCATCGAGGATTCGCTGCGACGCCTCCGCGAGGCCCGACTGCAGAACGCCGAAGCCGGCGAAGGTGGCAACGCCTCTCCGGATCCCGGCGAGGATCCCTTCGCCACGCTCAGCCCCGAGGCCCGCGACCGCATCGTTTCCAAGGGACTCAAGACCTTCATGGACGAAGGCTCCGCCGACACCCGGGCCCAACTCCAACCCCTCGTTGAGGAACTGCAGCGCAACATGGAAACGGGTGGCTCCTTCCGGAACCGCCGTCGCCTCGGTCCACCGAAGTAATCGGAAGATCAAGACGGCAGAGAATCTTCCACAGATTTCACAGATTTCACAGATGGTCCGAAGTAAACCACCCGCCGGATGCATCCATCGCGCCCGCCACCGGTCCACACGCAGTAATCTGTGTCATCGGTGAAATCTGTGGACCGCTCACTCCCCACATCTGTGCCATCCGTGAAATCTGTGGACCGCCCCCTCCTCACATCTGTGCCATCGGTGAAATCTGTGGACCACTCACTCACCACATCTGTGTCATCGGTGAAATCTGTGGACCACTCACTCCCCACATCTGTGTCATCGGTGAAATCTGTGGACCGCATACTCTCCTCATCTGTGGTCGATCGCACGTCCCACGCCTTCACGCTCATCGAACTGCTCGTGGTCATCGCCATCATCGCGATCCTCGCCGGACTGCTCCTGCCGACGCTCGGCAAGGCCACTGAATCCGCGCGTGCCACCGCCTGCCTCTCCAACCTGCGCCAGGTCGGCGTCGCCCTCCGACTCTACCTCGACGACCACCAGAACCGGTTTCCCATCATGGCCAACCGTTCCACCGACACCAACCAGGTCGTCACCAACGCCGTCGAGGACGTGCTCCTGCCGCACCTTGGCAACCGCGAAGTCCTCCGTTGTCCGTCCGATCGCCAGCGCGTCTTCGAACGGACCGGCTCCAGCTACTTCTGGAACTTCCTCCTCAACGGCCAGTCCGCCGACCACCCGAAGCTCATGGGTCTCTCGCTCAAGTCCGACGGCGTCGCGCTGTTCAGCGACAAGGAGAACTTCCACGCCGCCCGCGGGGCCAACCGCGGCAAGAACCACCTCTACGCCGATGGTGCCGTGAAGACCTTCTTCACCCTTGAAGCCGAACCCACTCCCGGCGCGCCCTGACGCCCCTTCCCGCCCGCTTCTGCAACCCACGCGATGATCACCCTCGAAAAGCTCACCAAGATCTTCGGCACGCGCCCCGCCGTCGAATCCCTCGACCTCACCGTGCCCAAGGGCGAGATCTTCGGCCTGCTGGGCCACAACGGAGCCGGCAAAAGCACCACCATCGGCATGCTGCTCGGTCAGGTCTGGCCCACCTCGGGGTCCGTCCTCGTCTGCGGTCACGATGTCACCCGCAACCGCCACGACGCCCTCCGCAAGGTCGGGGCCATCTTCGAGACCCCCATCTTCTACGATTACCTCAGCGGCCGCCGGAACCTCGAGATCCTTGCCACCTACACCGCCCCCACCTCCGCCCAACGCATCCGCGAGGTCGCCGAGTGGGTCGGGCTCGGCGGCCGGGAAGATTCCAAGGTCCGCACCTATTCCCATGGCATGCGCGCCCGGCTTGCCCTCGCGCAGGCCCTCCTCCCCGGTCCAGAGCTCCTCATCCTCGACGAACCCACCAACGGCCTAGACCCCGAGGGCATCCACGAGATGCGCGAGACCATCCGGCGACTCCATCGCAACCTCGGCCTGACCATCCTCCTGTCCTCCCACCTGCTCTCCGAGGTCGAACAACTGTGCTCCCGCATCGCCGTTATCCACGGCGGCCGGAAGGTCTTTGACGGCACCCTCGCCGAGACCCGCGCCTCCGCCCCGAAACTCCTCCTCGACGTCGACCGCTTCGCCGAAGCCGCCGCCCTGCTCCTCGCCGAGGGATGGATCACCGGTTCGGACCCCACCGGCCATGTCCTCCTCGCCCCCGGACGCAACGTCAGCGGCATCGTCCGACGCCTGGTCGAAGCCGGCTTCAACGTGGAGGGCGCGCAACGCGAACCGCAGACGCTCGAAGACTTCTACCTTTCAGTGGTGAAATCCGCCCGACTCAGCCAGGGCACGCCTTCCACGCCGCCGCCCATCGCCGCGTCCATCCGTCCGTCCTGAACCTTTCCCGTCTCCGCCAATCCCCGCCATGCTCCTCCTCCAACTCCGCAACGAACTCTGGAAGCTCTTCGGCAAGAAGCGGACCTATATCGGCTTCACCATGTTCCTGCTCGCGCAGGCGGTGATCCTCCTCGTGTTCCGGTTCTCGCGGGCGTCCGCCGACATGGGCCGTCTCCTTGAAAACAACGGCTATGACATGACCCAGTTCCTGTCACCGCTCACCGCCGCCACCTTCACCAACTTCTGGCTCGCCATCATCCTGCTGCCCCTCTTCGGAGCCCTCGTCGGCGGCGACCTCGTCGCCAAGGAAGCCGAGGACGGCACGTTGCGACTGATCCTCGCCCGTCCGATCTCACGCGTGCGGCTGCTCGCCCTCAAATGGGCCGCCGGCTCGATCTTCTCGATGCTCCTCTGCCTGATGCTCGGAGTGAGCGGACTGCTCCTGGGCCTCACCTGCTTCGACTGGGGCGGACTGTTCTACTTCTTCCCCGGCGAATCCTTCGCGGTCTTCGAACCCCGCGATGGCCTCGTCCGGTTCGCCGGTGCCCACGTGTTCATGTCGATGGCCGCCATCTCCGTCATGGGCCTCTCGTTCTTCTTCGGATGCTTCAACGTGAAGCCCGCCGCCGCCACCATCCTCGCCCTCTCCCTCGTGTTCCTCAGCTTCATCATGATGAACATTCCTTGGTTCAATGACCTGAAGCCGTGGTTCCTCACCTACCACCTCAACCTCTGGCAACAGCTCTACGGCGAACCCATCCAGTGGGGTCGCATCGGTGAGTCCCTGTTCCTCCTCCTCGGCATGAACGCCACCTTCTTCGCCGGCGGCGTCGCCGTCTTCAGCGTCCGCGACATCAAGTCGTAAGCCATCAGAGCAGGGCAGCGACGTCCCCGTCGCCCTCTCCCAAAGCTCAGCCCACGGCGATGAGGACATCGCCTCCCCGCTCGTGGACGGGGTGGCGACGTCCCCGTCGCCCTGTCCCAAAGCTCCCCCCATGGCGATGAGGACATCACCTCCCCGCTCGTGGACGGGGCGGTGACGTCCCCGTCGCCCTCTCCCCAAAGCCCCGCTCAAGGCCACAGGAACCCAGGATGCTTCGTCTTCAGCATCGACCGGATCTTCGGATACTCCCCTGCACGCCACGCGGGCCAATCCCGCGTCGACGCCAACCGCTTCCCCGTCGGGTCCTGGATCCAGATCCGGATCGGCACCCGGCCCTCCGCAATGCGCGGATGTTCCTTCATCGGCAGCAGGTCCAACAGCTTCACCTGCACCTCGGGCACCGGCGGCGCGGTTGCGTCGTCCTTGTCGACCGCATACGCCAGCTTCCACGGCTTTCCTTCCACACCCGGCACCTGCAAGGGTGCCAACTCGTCGACGAACGCCTGCAGATCCTTCGAAAGCACCGCCCGGAACGCCGGCAAGAGATTCGCCGCCTGCGCCTCGCGCCCCAGTGTCATGCCGCGGAACGCCGCTTCCAACGCGCGTTGCCTGCCTTCCGTGAACATCGCCGGCAACTCAAGTTCCGGCACCGCCGCCCGCAGGCATTCCACCCGACCGATCCACTGCTGCACCGCATGATCGATGTTCGGCAACTCCAACCACCCACGCGCCGCCGCATCCGCCAGGCATTGCCCTGACGCCACCGGGTCCACGTCCCGCCGATGCTGGTGATCCACCACCAGATCGAGGAACCGGATCACATCGATGGCCGCCACGCGCTTGTGCGTGCGGTCGTACTGATGCTCCAGACGTGAGCTGAAATGCTGCGGGAAAATCTCCCGCAACCACTCCGGCTTCACCGCCGTGCATTGCGACAACAAGGTGAGCTTCCCGCCCCGTCCGCTCACCTCGCGCACCGACGCCGCCACGAACATCTTCGCATCCTGCACGACGCTCTCGCGGACCAGCGTCCCGGCGCGGCCTTCCGTCATCTCGCAATCGAGCGTCCCGAGGTTCTTCCGCAGGCAGAGCTGATCCACGAATCCCGCCACCAGGCAGCGCTCCAGCGCCTCCGGCTTCGCCTCGCCCGCACCGTCCTCGCCTCCCGTCACCAAACCTTCGCGACGCGCCAATTGCAGGATCTGTCGGTACGTATCCTCCACCTGCCGCGCCGTCTGCCCGTGGATCGCGTGACGACGGCACGCGTCGACCGAGAATCCGTTGTTCCGAGCAAACTGGTACGCGCGCAACAACGTGTGGAAATCACTGCCGCCATCGCCCTCGAACACTTCCCGCCGCTCCTTCAGATGGCCCTCGTCGCGCCCGATCCGCACCATCAGATCCCGGCCACTCACCAGCCCGGCACACAGCGCCGCCGAGGGCACGCACCCACGCCGGCCCGCCTCGACCAGCATCCGTCCAAATCGTGGATGCATCGGAAGCCTTAGCATCCTCCGACCGATCTCGGTCAATTCCCCGTGCGACGAGTCGCCCGCTTCAAGCGCGCCCAGCGTGACGAGCAACCGCTCCGCGCGTTCGACCGCTTCCTTGTCGGGACGGTCGAGCCAGTCGAATTCCACCGCGCGCCGAACCCCCAGCGAATGCAGCAGCAACACCACTTCCGCGAGGTCTGCCCGCTGGATCTCCGGCGTGTTCCGTGCCGGACGGTTCAGATGTCCGCTTTCCGTCCACAATCGCCAGCACGTTCCCGGAGCCGTCCGACCCGCGCGGCCTGCCCGCTGGTCTGCCGACGCCCGGCTGATCTGTTCCACCAGCAGCGTCTGGATCCCGCGCTCCGCGTCGTACCGCGCCACCCGGGCCAACCCCGCGTCCACCACGTGCCGCACCCCGTCGATGGTGACACTCGTCTCCGCCACGTTCGTGCTGACCACGATCTTCCGCCGATCACTGGGCTGGAAGGCCCGATCCTGTTCCTCCGGCGGCAGGTCGCCGTGCAGCGCCATCAGGTTCACCTTCTCTCCCAGTCGCGCCGCACCCAACTCCCGGAGCGTCGTCTGGATCTCGCCCATCCCCGGCATGAACACCAGGATGTCCCCATCCCATCCATTCGAGACGATCTTCTCCACCGCCGCCACCGCCTGCTCCCACTCCGGTCGCCCGTCGTTGTAATCCGCCCACCGGATCTCCACCGGAAACGTCCGCCCCTCCGAAACCAGGATCGGGACAGGGGAGTCGCCAGTTTCCAGTCCCCAGTTTCCAGTCCCAGACGACTGGGAACTGGTCTCTGGCAACTGGCGACTGGCGACTGGCAACTGGGAACTCCCCTCTGGCAACTGGCCTCTGGCATCTGCGAACTGGCCACTGGCCACTGGCAACTCCCCCCGCCCCAGATACCGCGCCACCGGTTCCGCATCCAACGTCGCCGACATCACCACGATTCCCAGATCCGGCCGCGACGTCCGCCGCAATTCCTTCACCAGCGCCAGCGCCACATCGCTCAACAGGTTGCGCTCGTGAAACTCATCGAAGACCACGATCCCGATGTCCGACAGCGTGCGATCATCCTGCAGCCAACGCAGCAGGATGCCCTCCGTGACAAAGCAGAGCTGGGTATCCCGCGCGATGTGATCCTCGAAACGGACCTGATACCCGACCTCGCCTCCAAGCTTTCCGCCGCGTTCCCACGCCACCCGCGACGCCACCGTCCGTGCTGCCACGCGTCGCGGCTGCAGCACGACGATCCGCTTTCCACCCGCGAGCCCGGCGTCCAGCAGCATCTGCGGCACCTGCGTGGTCTTCCCGGATCCGGTGGCCGCCACCAGCACGAGCCGACCATGCTGGCGCAACGAATCCAGAATGGGCTGGTGCAATGCCCAGACCGGCAGTTGGCGCGGGTCCATGCGAACTCAGCGGCCGCGGACGATCAGCAGCGTCAGCACCACGGCCGACGCCACGATCATGGGAATGGCAGGCATCGGCTTCCGGGTCTTGGCAAACCGCACGACGAAGATCGCGCTGACCATCCCGATCACCACCCACGCCACCTGCATCGGGAGATACCCGAGGTTCACCGCCACCAGCGGCACGGCCAGCACCGTCGACGCGATGATCGAGGCCTTCGAACCCGCCTTGATGAAACCCACCATCCCGCCCGCGATCAGCATCGCGATGTAAACCCAGAGAATCATAGTGATATAAAAACCGGCGTCGGCGAACCCGGACAACTCCGGGTCCGCCGACGGAAAACAACCGACCAAACCAGCGGTCCGAAGACCGCACCGCACCTCAGCCGTTGATCAGCTTCAGCGCCGCCTCCGCCATCTTGGGTCCGGTCAGCCCATGACGCACGTACAGCTCCTCCGCCATGTACGCCGACTGGCCAAACTCGCCATGGATGCCCAGCGACACTGCCCGGTGCGCGATCCCTGCGGTTGAAAGCGCATGAGACACCTGCGCGCCCATGCCGCAGATCAACTGATGATCCTCGATGGTCACCAAGCGGCCGCCGCACTTCTTCACCGCGGCCCCGATGGTTTCCACGTCCACGAGGTTCACGAACGGGTTGTTGATCACCGTCGCGGAACGTCCCTGCGCGGCCAGCAGCTTCGCCGCCTCCAGCGCCTTGTTGAACAGCACGCCCGAACCCACCAGCACGACGTCCGTGCCTTCCTGGATGACCTGCGCCTTGCCCCACGCGTAGTTCGAACCTTCCACCCAGCGCACCGGGTAGTTCTCGCGGCCCACGAAGAAGATCACCGATTCGCCATCCCGGCCGGCCGCCCGTTCCTCGGCAATGTGGCAGACCGCCTGGTACATGAAGGCCTCCGCCTCCTCCGCGCAGCTGGGCGCGACCACCACCGTGTGCGGGATCGCACTGACCGCCGCGAAGTATGTCGTCGCCTGGTGCGAGGCACCATCCGCCGCGTCCTGGAATCCGACGTGCGAGAACATCGCGATGACCGGAGCCTGCGACAGCGCCGCCATCGTCAGCGGCAGGTTGCCCTTGGTGACACCGAACTGGCCGAAGGTGTCCACGATGGGGATGAACCCGACCTTCGAAAGGCCCGCGGCGACCGAGATCATGTTCGACTCAGCGATGCCGACCTCGATGAACCGGCCCGTGGCCTTCTGGAAGGTGCTGATGCCCGTCGAGCCCTGGACGTCTGAAGAAACCGAGTACACCGGGTGGCCTTCCATGGCCGCCTTGATCGCCCCCGCGGCCAGACCCGCCTGGACCTTGTCCTTCTTCACCGCCGCTACCGTCGGTGCGGGATTCGCAGCCGCAGCGGCCGCCTTGGCCTTCTTCGCCGCCTCCTTCTGCTCCCAGTCCGCGCGCAGCGCCAACGCCCACGTCTTGAATTCCTCCGGCGTCTCGCCACTGAAGATCTCGTCGACGAACTCGACGATCTTCTCGCCGTTCGCCAACGGGAAACCGTGGCCACCCGCGGCGTTCTCCATCGTGGACTTCACGCCGTAGCCCTTGATGGTCTTGATCCACAGGCAGACCGGCTTTGCTGGGTTCGCCTTCGTGTCCGCCACCGCCTTTTCCAGGGCGAGATAGACCGCCTGGAGATCGTGGCCGTTCTCGACCTTCCGGACGTCCCAGCCAAGGTCATCGAGCGCCGCAAAGGTCGGCTGCATCGAGAAGGAATCCTTCGTGATGCGACCCGAGAGCTTCGTGTCGTTGTCGGAGATGATCATCACGAACGGATTCACCCGACCCTTCGCCGCCAGACCCGGGATCGCCGCGAAGGACTCCTTGGCCTCGCCTTCCATCGACGCACCGTCGGAGACCACCGCGATCGTCACGCGGTCATGGCCCGCCAGATGATCCGCGATCGCCAATCCCTGCGCCTGCGGCAACGCCGAACCCAGCGGGCCGTTGGAGAGCAGCACGCCCTCGGGGTTCAGGTGCGATTCGCCGTGACCGGTAAGCTTGGAAGCAATCGAGCGGAACCCCTTCAGGCACTCGAAGGTGGTGCCATCGAAACCGTAATTCGCGCGCAGCGCGTAGATGCCATTCTCCGCGTGGCCGGCGTCATTGACGTAGTTGTACGCC
>JBIKWS010000122.1:0-8382 GCA_044356195.1 Cyanophyceae cyanobacterium | reverse complement strand
GAGATCAGAACCCGGACGTCCCCGGCGGGGCATTGGTCGGCACGGGACGTCGCAGGACGCGGACCTCAGGCTTGTTTGTCATCCACTTCCGTCCCTCGGGAGATTCCCGGAACGCGGCGTACTGCGCCTGGTTCCGCACCACCTCGCGCGGATCCACCGGAAGATTGTCCGCCACATCCGTGAGCAGTCGTGCCACGGCGGCGTGATCCTTGGCCTGCAGGGCGATTCCCAGGAGGACATCGTGACCGGTGGCCAATGTCGGCTCGATGCGGACAGCTTCGAGGGCCAGTTGCCGCCCCGTTTCCACCTCGCCAGCCCGCGCCAGCTGCGCCCCACGCAACGCCCGCAGGTGCACATCCCCACCAACGAACGCCTCGATGCGACCGAGGGCCGCCGCGGATTTCGCATGTTCCCCGCGCGCTGCAAATCGCTCGAAGGTGATCATGTCGAGCCCGGGATCCCCCGGAAACAATCGGCCCCATGTCTCCGAGGCCACCCCGAACTGGAGGGGCTCAGCCACCTGCGAAGCCACGAGTTGCCCGTGCAGGATGGAACGATCCTGACGCAGGGGCTCTGGAAGCGTGCGGTAAAGCTCGACGTACTCCGCGAACTTCTTCTGCTGCATCAACGCGACCAACCGCTCGACGGTCGCGGCGTTTCGCACCAACTCTGCCGCGCCGCCCTTCAATTGGGAGGCCAGGGCGGGTCCGCGCTTTCCTTCGCTCAGGAGGTAGAGCCAGCGCACGGTCGAACTGGCCCACTCACCGGTGGTGAACACGTACAGGTCGGTCACCGCAACCGCGCCACCGGCCCGGGGCTCCAGGACATACCGATGATAATTCACCCCGCCATCCGGCAGGATCATCCGGAAGACAACCCCGCCGACGGCATTGGTCTGCACCACGCCCAGGAACCGCGCGCCTGCGAACCCTTTCAGGACATGTTGAAGACTGGCGGACGCTCCGGCGGCGTATTGGGTGGCAAACTCCTGCTTCGCGGCGGGCTCCCCGGGAAGGCCGGCCAACGCCTTCCCGACCATGGCTTCGATGTCAAAGCGCCGGGTGATCCCCGTGACCTCGCCCTTCCGCAGGTTGCCTTCCCACTCGTTGCCCACCCTCTCGGCCATCTCGACGGGCATGGCCACGGCAGGCGGCAATGGCGATTGCGCCATCCCCACCGAGGCCACCCATACCAGCACCGAGGTCCATCCGGCCTGGACCGCCCGCATCCACATGTTCCGCTCGCTCATGAAATCAGGCGCAGTGTGAACGGATACCGGTACGAACCGCCAGACCAAGCCTGCATGGAAGCGATGATGACCAGGACCAGATGCGCCCCGCCCAGGATGGCCATGGCAGCGAACCCGACATAAAACCCGATGCCACACGTCAGGAATCCGACCACCACCGAGGCCACACCCACAGCCACCCCCGCCAGAAGCACCGTGATCTGGAAGTTCAGCGACTCCTTGCCGTGCTCTTCAACCGACGGGAACTTGGCCTTCATCGTCCACCACACAATCAGCGGCCCAAGGAAGAAGCCCACCCCGGTGATGTATCCGGAGAGGGCGATCAGATGGCACAGCATGTTCCACATCTGTGTTTCGTTGGATTGCGGCGCAGACATCGGAGCGTTGCCAGGATTCGATTCCATGGCCGGTGATCATCCGTAGAACTCAGAGGACGAGAACCGGAATTTCACCCCCCGGATCCCAACCTCACGGGGCCGTCAGCCGATAAAAGCGATCGCCCGCGCCGAGTGTATCCGTCCACTCCTCAATCCCAGCCGTACCCCGCGCCGGCACGTCCACCAGGATCCGATCCGCCCCGCCAACGGAATGCCGCACCAACACCCGAACGGATCGTCCCGGAACCCGATTCCACGAAAGGTTCAATGTATTGCCCGCACCCGGTACGGCCGTCATGCGCAAGAACGAGGCCGCGGACTTCGGATCCGTCCCCGCGAGGAACTCACCCCGGTTGCTGACGCCGTCTCCGTCGCGATCATCCCAACCCATGTCCGTCGCAGCCTCTCCGACGATGAATCCGTGAAAGCGCTCCCACACATCCGGCAATCCATCCGAATCGGTGTCGCCTCCCGGCCCTGCATCGGACGCCAGATCCGGAGTGCCGGGCGAACCGCCAAGCCCCGCGCTCAATCGCCACACCGTCGCTTCCAATTCGGATTCGTTCCGCGGGACCAGCGTCCACCCACCGCCGTCAGCGAGCGGTTCTGCCGCATCGTCATAGGCGATCGTGTCCACGACTTCGCCGACGGGTCCGATCAGTTCCACCCGGTCCCCCGAGTTCGCCAGACGCCCCGTGAACTGCCCCGCCACCAGCACTCCCGGTGGAACCGTCCCAAACGCCGCCAGATCGGAAACGACCAGGCAGCGCCGACGCGGCTCAAGCACCTTCAATGCATTCGTCCCTCCAAAGGCAAACTGGACGCCTCCCGACAACCGCCACCTTTCCAGCGACACCGCGACATCGGACGGATTGAAGATCTCCAGATACTCCGATGCCGCATCGTCCTGCGGATGATACTGGACCTCGGTGAACCGGAGCGCAGGACGCTGCACCACCAGCACGGATGTTGAAGGCCCCCCCCACCGGCTGTTCGGTGTTCCGGTCCGCGCCGCGGTGGAATAGAGACGTGCGATCACCCGAACGTTGCGGTCAAATTCCAGTGCAGTTCCCCGAACGTACGGCAGGGCCGAGGCCGAAATCCCGCCGCCCGTGACCCGCGGATCCGTGCCGTTCGTCGTGTAGTAAGCCACCAGGTTCGCGTTCGTCGGCATGACGAAACCCACCCGGACCCGGCCCGCCGCACCATCGAGGATCGGTGCTGTCGCCCGGAGCCTCGGCACGAACCGCGTATCCATGAAGTCCACCCGATTCGACAACCATGTCTTGTTGTAGAGGATCTCGCCGGAATAGCTGCCGCCACGATAGCTCGTGCCCCACTTCGCCCGCTCCCGCGGCTGGGCCTGGCGCAACTGGGCAGTCAACCCATCCAGACGAACGAACAGGTTGGTCGTCGCCAGCAATCCCAGCCGCAATTCCTGGTATCGATCGATCCAGCGCTGCGTGAAGTCCGGGTCCGAAAACAGTCGTGGCCACCAGTAGGCCGTGAAGAAGTTGGCACCCCACGTCCTCGGATTGCTGTCGCGCCCGTCGGTCGATCCCAGGGCCCGATCAAAATCCCAGAGCGGCCCGAAGGTCAGTTTCCCGTCGCGCGGCTTGTGCAGGTACGTACTCAACACGAGCGCATCCACGTTGAAGGCCATCGTGTTCAGGATGTGGAAATCGATGCTGCGCTCCACGTCCAGGAATCGCGCATAGCCCAACGTAGGATTCCGGTAGTTCGCCCCGTTCAAGGCCGACGCAAACTGGGTGAAGAACTGGGCAACATATTGGCGCTGCGCCTGACGATCGGCCCGCTCGATCTCCGGTTCCTTCGGCTCCACATACATCATCTGCGTCCCGTTGGCCGAGAAGCCTGCGTCGCCCGGATCCGGACGATCCACCTTGAACAGGTATCCGCCGGTGACCTCCGGAGGCAGCGTGTGTTCGGGCTCCAGTTTGTCGACGTCGACGCGGTTCTTGTCCCGCTTCACCTTTTCCTCCAGCACATACACGCCGCCATACGAGGTGCTCGTCACGGCACCGAGCCCACTCTGCACCAGGTACACTTCGACGAACCGGCACCTCGACGAATAATACCCAAGGTCATTCGCCAACCCGTGCATGAACGGATTGTGCGTCATGATCGGGTCAAAGTTGTTCGGTGCATACAAGACCCAATCCGGATCCTCCGGCATCCCCAGCCAGCCCACCGGCCGGTCCATGTCGAACTCATCCCGAAACTCCAGCTTGAGACTCACCTTGGGCAATCCCTCCGTACTCGATCCCCGCGACGCCAGGAAGGCCCTCGCAGACAATGTCGGCAGGTTCGTCAACGCCGTGACGCCGTTCGTTGGCTCAAAGAGCTGCACGGTACCGAAGACACCCGTCGTGGTCGGTCTTCCCCGCGAATAATTGTGCAGCATGAGTACCGGGAGATCCGACCGGAACTGTGCCACCTGCGCCGCCAGCGGCGTATAGGTCGCGCTCTGCGGGGGGCCCGGCAACCGTCCGGGTGAGAAGGCGCGCGCCCGCACATGAACCGCCGTCGTGAAGGTCAACGGACCCGCATACACCGCAGCGGTGGGCCCCGGCAGGACGTTGTTCGTCGTGAAGCGGATCACCGCATTCGTATCCGGTGCCGCCAACGACAGTGCCACCGTGATCGCGCCGGTGTACGTCCGTGACGGTTGGCTCATCACCACGCCGGGGGCAAACGTTCCTCCCGAGGCACTGTTCGCCACACCTGGCGTCGGCTTCTCGAAATATCCCACCACCGATGGTGCCCCGTTGGCCCGTCCGTACGAAACATCCCTCGATTGCGCCGGATACTTCGACGCGAACTGCGACACCCACTGCCCCGTTGAATCCGACAACCCCAGGAATTCGCCGCCCGCATCCAGCTTGAAGTTCGTGTGCAACCGCCCCGGGACATTCGTCCGGTTCTTCTCCGAGGCATACACCAGCAGGAAGCCGCGCCCGGGAATCACAACGTCCGGAAACCGCCACTTCCAAGGTTGGTTGCGGTCGTCACTCAATCCCCACCCCTGCAATCGCACGTCCTGCACCGTCGGGTTGTGCAACTCGATCCAGTCCACGTCATCGCCATTCTCGTCCCGCAGCGTGCGATCGTTGTCGGCCATGAATTCCGAGATCATCACGGCACCGGGTGCGACACCATTCGTCACCGTGTACGTCCACGTTCCGCCCGCGAAGGCATTCCCGGGAAGGGCACGATCCGTGATCCCGGCCCCGGCCCGCCACTCCACCCGGACCGATCCCTCCCCGACTGCCGGCAAGGTGAAGGCGTATTGGTCCGGCCCCAGCGGGACCACGTCCACCGCCGCGACCCCGTTGACCCGAAGGTCCTCGGCATCCACGCCGCGCACTGGCTCATCGAACAACACTTCGATCTCGGTCAAAGCCCCCACCGCGGTCCCCGGCTCGGGAAGTACCCGCTCCAGGACCGGACCCGCCAGGTCCGGATCCGCTTCGAAGGAGGCACTCCACCGCAACGGGGTCGCCGCGCCCTCCGGCAAGACCATCACCGCAAGCACATTGGTCCCCGCACGCAAGGAGGTGAGATCCGAACGTCGATACCCACGGCTCGCCGACCGGAGGATGGATGTTCCCGCTTGCGGCTTTTGATCGGGCGATTCCACTCCGTCCGCCACGCCCATCCGAAGGACTTCGGCACCATTCAACCAGACCACCGCACCGCCCGCGACCGACGCCTTCAGCCGGTAGGTCGAGAACTGATCGGGCGCAGTCACCACAAAGGTGGTTCGGGCAAGCAACCCGCCCACCGCCTGGGGCAACACCGTCCCATTCGTTCCGGCGGGGCGTTGGAGGGGTACGACGCCCAGTGACCAACCGAGAGGGATGCCCTCATACTCGGGTTCCCGCCAACTTCCCGGCTGCGCAGGGGCCGGATCGGTCTCCGTCAGCTGCCAGTGCCACACCACCCCATCCGGGAGCAGTACGGCCGCGGGGCACGACACCGCACCCATCAAAAGCAGCAGGATCCAATGCCGGAAGACGCTCATGGCAGTGCATCGAACGTAACAGGCTCCTCACCAGATTGAAATGACTGGTTCCTTGTGTAGGCCGCGTGCCCCCACGCGGCGCTTCCTCCTCCCCGCCGGGTGAGGTCACCCGGTCTGCATTCCTCGCACTTCAAACTCCCCCATTTGACGTCCGCCCCACTCCGCGGCCATCGTTCGCCCATGAAACTGACATGGAAGGATTCGGAGGAGATCGCGTGGGCGCTGATGGACAAGTTCCCGGACCAGGATCCCCTGCGGTTGAGCTTTCCAAAGCTGCACAAGATGGTCTGCGAATTGGAGGACTTCGACGACAAGCCGGAATCCTCCAACGAGAAGATCCTCGAGAACATCCAGATGTCCTGGTACGAGGAACGCCAATAGCCCGGTCGGGCCGGATGCCCCCGTCAAGGCACCCGCAACCGGAACAGGCGGGAGCCGCCAATGGCCGGCAGGACCAACCGCTGGCCGGTGGGCGTCGACTCGGGAGTTGCCGTGACATTGCTCCACGGACCGGCCACGCCCTCGGCCTGCTCCAGCTTCCAGGTTGTCCCGACTTCGGGCCATCGCAGCTCCACGCTCCCGCCAGCAAGCAGGACCACGTCCAGTTCCGGCCGCACCGGCCGCACCGTCAGCCTCACCTCATTGTTCAGGGCATCCGGATCCAACGTCTCCGATTCGGCCATGCCAACGACCTCGATTGACGATCCGCCTCCGAGCCGAACCCTGACTGAGACCAGCACCGAAGCGTTCACCGGCACCGAACCCATCGTGAAGCCCACGGTCGTCCCGAAAAGGTCGAAAACACCCTGGCTGGTCGTGGTTTCCAGAACCGTTGTTCCCGGAAGGGAAACCGTGAGGCCGACATTCGAGGCGTTCAAAGGTCCCAGGTTCCGCACCACGAAGGAATACTCCGCCTCACCCCCAACGAAGGGTTCCAGCGGCTGCACCTGACCGGTCACCCTCAGGTCCGCGTCCACGCCCACCAGGAAGTTCGCCGGAGACTGCACGCTTCCGTTGGCGGTCAGCACCAGCACACGGCCACTGGTCGCACCAACGGGCACCACCGTCAGGATGTTGGTCTCACCCAACACCGTGAAGTTCGGCACCGGGACCCCATTGAACCGGACACCGGTCGTTCCCGAAAGATTGTCCCCCACGATGCGCACCGACGTCCCCGGAGCGCCAGACGACGGCACCGTGCCCAGCACCACCGGCGAAACCGACTGCACCGTAAACGTCCGGCCACCGGTGGACTCGCCGCCGGGATTCGTGACCAGGATCGGTCCACTCACCGCACCCAACGGCACCGTGGCTGAGATCGTCGTGGGCGATTCCACGGTGAACAGCGCGTCTGCTCCGCCAGCAAACCGGACCCGGGAAACGTTGCTGTAGTTCAAACCCGTGATCGTGACGGTCGCACCCGGCCTCGCCTGGGCGGGGGCGATCTCCGTCACGGACGGCACCCCGAAGAACGGCGTGGCCGTCGTGTTGGTTCCGTTCGCCGTGGTGAGGGTGATCGGCGCAACGGGCGCTCCGACGGGCACCACCGCGGTGACCCGCGTTGGCGACACATTCGTCAACCGCGTCGCCGCCACGTTCCCAAACCAGACCCCCGTTGTTCCGTTCAACCCGTCCCCATTCAACGTGACGACACTCCCGGCCGCCCCACCCACCGGTGTGAACCCCGTGATCCGCGGCAGCAGGATCAATGCGGTCGGCATCAGGAACGTCCCGCCCGGTGTCGTCACCGAAAGCGTCACCGACTGCGTCAGCGTCGGCACCACCGCCGTCACGTTCGTCGGCGTCACCTCGCTGGGCACCACTGGAATGCCTCCGAACGAAACCACGGTCGCTCCCAGCAGACTTGTCCCCCTCAAGGTCACCGTGTCGCCAATCTTCGCCCGCGCCGGCTGCATCGACTGCACGATCGGCTGGAGATAGAACGCCCCCGCCGTCGTCGCGTCTCCTGCCGCATTCACCACCACCAACGGACCCGACACAGCCGCGGCCGGCACCTTGACCTGCATGGTCGCGGTGGCCACCAACTCCGAGGTCGCCAGAACATATCCACCGGCGCTCGACGGGAAATAAACGACCGAGGTGAAACCGGGATCGGACGGATCCACAAAGTTGTCCCCATCAATGCGCACCGAATTGCCCGGCACACCCCGGATGGCATCCGCCGGCGACGTCGGCACCGGGAAACTGCGCTGGAAACTCGTGATCCGCGGCGAGACCTGGAAGTTGAAGCTGGTGGAGAAAAAGTCCCCGAAGGAATCCGACAAGGACAGCGGCCCAATGGTCGCCCCGGGCGGCACCACCGCCACCAGGCGGTTGGCGTTTCCCGTAAACGTCGCCGTCGCCAACCCAAACCGGACCTGCCGCACCGCCGTCAACCCGCTGCCGTCAATCGCCACCCAATCTCCCGGTCTCACCCGCTTGAGATTCACTCCGGAAGCCGGCGGATTGATGCGGCCGACGCCGGACACGGTCTGCGCGGTCGCGGAAAAGGCAAACAAGGCCCCCAGCAGGATCGGGAGCCACCATCCGCGCGCGGCGCGGGACTGTTGTCGGTTCATGAACGGTGCATTCTCAAGTGGGCCTGCCCAATCAAGCGGTCACGCTGCCCCGTGTCAAAAGTGGTTTTGACCCTACTCCACCGCCGTTCCTGCACTCCCACGACGACGCGCCACCGGACGCACGAACGCCTG
>JBIKWS010000121.1:0-8391 GCA_044356195.1 Cyanophyceae cyanobacterium | reverse complement strand
CCCGTCGCTCGCCGACGTGGTCCGCATGGTGCACCCGCATCCGGCGAACGCGACGCGGGCGGCGCTCTACGGGTGGCTTCTGGATCGGCCGCATGACGCGGCGGCATTGCCGGATTGCGTGAAGGCCTACGAGGCCTTCAAGGCGGGAACGTCGAAGGAGGTTCCGGACGTCCCGTTCCAGATGCTCACGGCGCTTCCCCTTGGGACGCCGGAGTGGACCGCCATCGCCCGGAACGGGGGGTGGCAGATGACGCGGATGAACCTCAACACGTTCGCACGGCACGGCGTCTTCAACGAGGCCAAGATGGTGCGGTTGATCGCCAGCCGCCTCCGCGATGCCGCGTTGATCCGGAAGGCCCGCGTGTTCCCGTATCAGCTGCTCGCTGCGTACCTGAACACCGACGCCCAGGTGCCGGAGGACGTCCGGAACGCGCTCCAGGACGCGATGGAGATCGCCATTGAGAACGTGCCTGCCGTCGAAGGCCGGATTGTTGTCTGCCCGGACGTGTCCGGGTCGATGCAATCGCCGGTCACCGGTGAACGGAAGGGATCCACGACAGCCGTCTCCTGCCTGCAGGTGGCGGCCCTGGTTACCGCGGCCTTGCTGCGGAAGAACACTTCGGCGTCCGTGCTGCCGTTCTCCGATGACGTCGTCCGCACTTCGCTGAATCCGCACGATTCGGTGATGACGAACGCCACGAAGCTCGCGGCCCTGCCGAGCGGTGGGACGAATTGCAGCGCGCCGATCGTTGACCTCAACGCGCGCAACATCATCGCGGACCTGGTCGTGATGGTCTCGGACAACCAGAGCTGGGTCGACGGCCATGGAGGAGGCCGGAGCACGGCGACGATGGTGGAGTGGGAACGCTTCCGCCGCCGCAATCCGAAAGCACGCCTGGTCTGCCTGGATCTCGCTCCCTACGGGACGACCCAGGCCGCCGAGCGACAGGACATCCTGAACGTGGGCGGCTTCTCGGACGCCGTCTTTGACATCATCGCGCGGTTCGCCCGCGGTGAACTGCATCCCGACCACTGGGTCGGTGAGATCGAATCGATGGCCGTCTGACGGCCATGTCCCGGGCCGGCGGGGGGCTGCCCTGCCGGCCAGGACCCAACGGATTTCGGGCCGAATGCCGTCGTGACTACATTCAAAACCTGTCCGTCACGACAACACCTTGTCGGCCCGTTTCCGGGACCTTTCCCTGATCTTTGACACTTTTGGCCGGCGAATGCCGGTGGGAGTACAGGTAACGCCGCAAGGCTGGCGGGTTCAAATCCCGCGGGATGCGCGCCCTTCGCGGGGCGCCGTCCATTCTCTCACCCCGCTTGTCGCCGGCCGTTGAGCCCGCCTGACCCAAGGCGTGTGGCATGGGACCGACTTCCGGTTCCATGCCCCGTGCGGGGTCGGGGCTCATCTGAATTTTCCAGGGCGAATGCCCGGGAAACTACATGTCATCCAACTGTTGCCGGTTCGAGTCCGGCCGTGGCGGCGCAAGCCGTCGCGTAGCTCAACGGAAGAGCACTGGAAATTGTTTCCCGAATCCTTGTCGCCCTGGATTCCCTTTCGTGACGAATGCTGAAGGAACTACATCGCTGTCACCGACGTGGTCGCGGGTTCGAGTCCCGCCTCCGGCTCCATATGCCGGGGTAGCTCAGGGGTAGAGCACGTAAACGTTCCTTCCCTTTTGTCGTCACGAATCCTTTCTCAGGCGCATGGGGTGTTCACCCCGATGGTCTTTGGGCGGCATTGCCATAGTCTGGCGGGTGTGCCGGCACGTGTTCCATGATCCTGAAAGGCAGCCTCCTCACGCGTGAAGTGGTGCCCTTTGTCCTTTCGTTCACCGTCTTGGTGGGCGCGACGCTGATGGTGGATGGCATGCTTCACCTTCTTGGTGCGGCGTGGATCGGCCGTCATCTCGGTTGGCCAGGCGTTCTGCTGATCGTTGCCTCCTTTGCCTATTCACTACGCAAACGAGGATTCATCAAGAGCGGCAAGCCAGTGGACTTGTTGCGGCTGCACGAGCGGCTGGCGTGGACGGGATCATTCCTGCTGCTGATCCATGCCGGCATTCACCACCACGCACTCCTGCCTTGGCTGGCGGTCCTCGCGATGCTGATCAACATCGGTAGCGGGTTGACGGGAAAGTTCCTCCTGAAGCGGGCACGGACCCGGCTCGAAGCCACCACCGAGCGATTGAAGTCCGAAGGAATGAGTGCCGCCGAACTGGAGGAACGGCTCCACTGGGACAGCATGACCTTCGATGCGGTCAAGCAATGGCGCGTGGTCCACTACCCGGTTTCACTGGTTTTCGGAACGCTGGCTCTCGCCCACATTGTGAGCATCTATTTTTACGGAGGGTGGCGATGAAGCTGCCGTGGGTCTGGGTAGCCACATCCATCAGCCTCGCGGGGCTGCCACGAACATCAGGCCGACAAAATCCGCACAAAACACCTGAAGGAAGGCATCCCAAACTTTCAGAACTGTGTCCGATGCCATCGAAGCGCCGAAGACAAGGGCCACGAGCGTGAGCATGAAGAACAGCGGAAGCCGCGATGAGGACATCGCCTCTCCGTTCTGAGTGCGGGGTGGCGACGTCCTCGTCGCCCCTTCCAAAGCGTCTTCCCACGGGCGATGCGGACATCGTCTCCCCGTTCCGAGGGGGGCAGCCTCAAGGTGCGCCCTTTCAAAAACCCGCAGTGGAGCGCGGGCAGGTGTGTGGCTAGGGTTGCGGCATGTGGAACCACCGGTTTGCAGCGGTCGTGATGGTGGCGGCGGCTTTGTGCCTCCCGGCCTTCGCCCAGACGTCGACCAACGCGCTGCGCGTCCGCATCGTCGCGGCGAACCTGACATCCAGCACCGACCAGAGTTACTCCCCGAGCAACGGCAACCATTCCAATCCCGAGGGCGCCGGGGCGCGGATCCTCAAGGGATTGAAACCGGACATCGTGTTGATCCAGGAGTTCAACTGCACGATCCAGCTTTCGCAGTGGATCTCCGAAACGTTCGGGCCGGGTTATACCTTTTACCGCGAACCCGGTCCCGGAATCCCGAATGGGATCGTCACCCGGTTCACCATCGCCGAATCCGGCGAGTGGGACGACGAGACCCAGCGCAATCGGGACTTCGCGTGGGCACGGATCCGTCTGCCGAACGGTCGCGACCTCTGGGCCATCAGCGTCCACCTGAAGGCCGGCACCAGCGAAGGCATCCGACGGCAGGAAGCAACGGCCTTGGTGAAGTTCATGCAGGAACGCATTCCGAAGGCGGACCCGGTGGTGCTGGGGGGCGACCTCAACACATCCACGCGGGACGAAGCCTGCGTGCGCGTGCTTTCGCAGGTGTTCGACACCACCGGCGATCCGCCCATCGACCAGCGCGGTCAGGACGGGACCAATGCCTCGCGGCGAAAGCCCTACGACTGGGTGCTCGCGGACACGGAGTTGCAGCGCTGGATGGTCCCCGTCGAGATCGGTGGCGACCGCTTCGATCGCGGACTGGTGGTGGACACGCGCGTGTTCCGTCCGATGGCGGCCATCGCGCCGGCGAAGGGCGCGGACAGCGGCGTGCCGAACATGCAGCACATGGCGGTCGTGAAGGATTACCTCATCCCTCCGCGATGAAGCGCACCGCTTCGTCCGGATCATCGGTGACATGGACGCAGCGGTCGAAGTCGGCGGGCTTGAAGAGCGATTTCAGCACGGGCAGCACGGGCAGCGTGCGGGTCCAGTATTCGACGCCGAAGAAGACCATCGGGCTGAAGTCACCGAAGGAGCGGTAGTAGTTCTGGGCACCGTCCTGGAAGATCTCCTGAAGGGTTCCGGCACGACCGGGCGTGAAGATGATGCCAGCGGTGGCGATTTCGAGGAGGCCGTCCTCGCGGACGCTGTTCTGGAAATACTTCGCGATGTCCGTGGCGAACGGTGTGGTGGGTTCGAACCCGTAATGCCACGTCGGAACGGCGAGACTCCGGACACCGTGCTCCCACGTCGAAGCCACTTCCCACGCTGGCGCGAACCATTGGTGCGCCTGTTTCACGAGATCTCCGTCCACCAGGACACCCAGCTCCGCGAGCACCGCGATATGCCGCATGTCCGGAAGCGTGGCCTGTGTGGAGAGGGTTCCGATGGCGGCGTCCAGTGCGGCGACGGGCTCGGTGGAGGTGAGCGCTCCCAGATGTCCGGCTTCCATGGCACCCGGCCCGCCGCCCGTCGCCACCATCAGTCCCGACTGAGCCAGGCCGCGTCCCATGAGGCAGACGTTGCGGTAGTCGGCGCTGTCGCGCTTCATCTTGTGACCGCCCATGATCGCGGCCACGCGCTGCTTCGCGATGACATCGTTGCGCAATTGGGTGATGCCGTTGTCATGCATGGCGCGGGTCATGGCCACGTAGGGATCCCGGGTCGCGCCCGATTCGGTCCCGATGTAATGCCGGTAGATCTCGAAGTCGGTGGTGGTGGCGAAGGAGTTGGGATCTGTGGGATCAAAACGGCCGAACAGCTCCAGCGGCGAGTAGAGGGAACGCCGGATGGGAACGAACGGGAGGGTGAAGGTGCTCACGGGGGGAGTTGGAAGTTTTCAGTTTGAAGATTCAAGGCCGGTCACTCGTACCTGAGCTGCGCGGTGGCGCGGCAGGCGGCGTCGACACGAACGCGGAGCCAGTAGGCGGAGAGTTCATCGGGAAGGCGGAAGGAGATCCCAGCACCGGGAGCCACGACCCGTTGTTCCTGCAACACCCAGAGGCCTTCGCCGGTCAGATCCACTTCGAGATCGAAGCGCACCGGCACGGCCGCATCGTGCGAGAGTTGCACCGACTTCCGGTCGTAACCGGTCATGAGGTACGGATCGCTCGCCCGGCCGGCCTCGACCGACGTTTCCTTCCACGGCCCGCCCACGCCACGAGGTTTTCCCAGCTTCCAGAGGTCTTCGACATTCCCCACCCAGAGCGTGGCCTCGCCGTCGTCCGAGCGGATCCAATGTTCGTGGTCGCGGGTGCTTCGATTGTCCCGCGGCCGCAGGCCCGCGAGACAGAGCATCCCGCGATAAGACGCATAGTCGGCGATGTGCCGGTTGTGGGTGGCGACGGGGCGGACCTTGGCAAACCCGCCCGCGTTCTCGGCCGGGAGTTCAAAGAAGGTGCCGTGCGCATTGAAGAGATCGCGTTCCGTGCAGACCTCGCGACACACACGTTCCCGGGAGGTCCCAAGGACGGCATCGAAGGAGGCATCGCCGCGCGGCAGACGCCACGTCCCACGGGCGTCGCGGTAGATGACGGAGGCTGCGTCCGCGGTGAGGATATCCGTCGGAACGGAAGCGTTGGCCGCGAGCCAGTCGTTGGTGCCCGGTGCGTTCCGGGATTTGAGCGTCAGGGTCGCATCGAGTTCGAGGAGGCGCGGGGCGCGATCGCCTTGGACCACGCGCCACCGGAGCACCGGCGATTCGCCACCGCCCGCATGCAGGAGACCGCCCGGTGCCCCGGACGCGAGATCGTCGGCACGGTCCAGATCCCGGAAGGCACCGCCGGGCCGCGTGCTGCGTCGGTCGCGGTTGCGGAAGGCGAACACCGCGGAGGCCCGCGTCACCGATTGCTTGGGAACCACCCGGATCCACGCCGCGCGTTCGTCCGGTCCGAACACCACGAAACAATGTCCCCCGGCGGGAACCGACACATCCCGGAGAGAGGTCCAGCGACCATTGCCCTTCCGATCGACTTCGAGGGAGAAGCGGACTTCGGACGTGGATTCGTGCGTGAGATGGAGCGATCGGAGGTCGTACCCGTCGAAGAGGAAGGGATCCGAAGGCACGAGCTCGGCGACATCCTCGCGCGACCACACCGCGCCACGACCCAGGACGGGACCGATATCGTCGAGAGCGGCGGGATCGGCGAACCAGAGGTTCGACTGGGAGCGTCCCGGTGGGGCGAGCTTTCCCTTGGCGGCGCGCGTGTTCAGGAACTCGCTGCGGGCGGAATCGTCGCACCCAAAGACCACGTGATCCTTCCAGCGGCAGAAATCGCCGACGACCTTGAGGTAATTGCTGCGGGGACGGATGCCGGCGGAACGGGTGGCGGAGAAGGTCGGGGGAAACGACCAGAACGCGCCGTGCATCGTCATCAGGAACTGGCGTTCGCCGATGTCGCGGATGCGCGGCCACTCGGTGTTCCAGCCGTGGGCCCCGTCGTAGGAGTGGCTGGACTTGGGCAGGCGGTAGGCATGCCAGGTGCCGTGATCGAGCAGCATCAGGATCAGCGAGCGATGGTCCCAACCCACCGACCACACCGGATCGGATTCCGGGCGCGGGTTCCCGAAGATGCCGCCGGGCCCGGTGACCTCGGTGAACTGGTTGCGTCGGACCACGCGCCAGTCGGTTCCATTCCATTCGGCGAGGCAGCCGGATTCGATGTCGGGACGGCGCTGGGCTTCGGGCGAGAGTTCGCCGTTGTTGGCGTAGACGAGGCGGCCCTGCCCCGAGAACAGTCCCTTGCCGTGGTAACCGGGAAGCAGCCTTCCGGCGTGCGAAGCCTGCCCGTTGGCGTCGGGGTAAAGGGTGCGGACGTCGAGCGAGCGGACGTCCACCTCGTAAAATCCTTCCTCCATCGTGGCGTAATAGACCTTGTGGGCGGGATCGGAGAGATGCCGCGCCGTTCCGGTCAGGCGTCCCGGCATGCGATCGGAAGGAAGGACGCGGACAGTGCGGTTCCGGTCGATGAGATACGGGCCGAGGAGGAGTTGTCCGGATTCGCGGTGGATCATCCGGTTGGCCGGCGTACCGCCGATGCTCTCGGGACGGATGGCGCGGCGGAGCTTGGAATCGATCTCGTAGAGGCGGTCGGTGGATCCGCGCGGTCGATGCGGCGCATAGGTCATGACCCAGAGGCGATCCGCCCACGGGACCACGCCGCCGGTGCCGCATTCATTCTCCTCGTTGAACATCGCGAGGTGCGGATGGATGCCGGATCGGCTGCGCAAGGCGGGATCCGTTGCGGCTGCTGATGCGGCCGAGGAGGCCAGTGCGGTCGCGATCGCAAAAGCGTGCAGGGAACGGAGGGAAACCACCGGGATCGGCATGTGTGGCCAGAGTTTGAAGTTTGAAGATTCAAGTTTGAAGCCGGGAAAGGAGTTCACAGTTCCCAGAGGGCGCATCTTGACACTGCCCCCCTTTGGAAATGATTCGGGGCGGCGATGTCCTCATCGCCATTGGGAATGGCTTTGGAACGGCGACGAGGACGTCGCCACCCCGTTGCATGCGGGGGCAGTGTCAAGATGCGCCCAGTTCCCAGAGGGCCAATTTGCAGGCCTGAGGCCCCCATTCGTGGGTTGCCACCGAAGCACGGATGCCCACGATGCGGCCAGCTTCCACCAACATCGCCATGGATATCCACGTCTTTGCCAACAACCAGCAGATGGGTCCGTTTCCCAAGGATACCGTCCTCCAGATGGCCAGCATCGGATCCATTCCGGCCGATGCGTCGGTCTGGCATGACGGAGCCAAGGATTGGTATCCGCTCGGAGAGTTTGTGGCGGCCCATGGAGGGGCCACGCCTGCCCCCGCGACCGAGCAGGTCTCACCCGGCCGGCCCGTGGTGGCGGTGCTTCCCAGTTCGAGTCTCGAGGGTCCCTCGCCAACGGCGTGCGTGATCCGAGGTGTTGCCGCTGGCTTCGGTACGGCCGTGGCCTGTGGCGGAGCCTGGCTGGCCTTGTCGATCGCGACCGGCGTCTGGATCGGCTACATCGGACTGCTGGTGGGATGGCTGGTGGGAAAGGCGACGAGTGCCGCCAGCCGGGAGGAAGGGGCGATCATCCTCCCGATTTCGGCGGTTTGCTTCACGTTGCTGACCTGCGCTCCGGTGCTGGTGATGCGTCCTCTGAGCCCGTGGGTGTGGTTGAGTGCGGCGTTTGGCGCATTCAACGCATGGAAGGCTTCGGCGAATTGAGGGGGCGGAGAGTTTCAAGTTCCCAGTTGCCAGAGGGGCAGTTTGGAGGCCGGGTGCCCTCACCCGGTGGGAGATGTTCGAAGATTCGAGTTTGAAGCGGAAGCGCCGCGTGGGCACGCGGCCTACAGGGGGGACTGGCAACTCCCCGTTTCGAGGCCAAAGAAATTCACGCCACAAACTCGCCACGAGCCTGTTACCTTGGCAGGGTTTCGGCTGTCCAACGTGCCAATGCGGTTTCTCTACAACTTGTTGTTTCTGATCGGCTTTGTCCTTTCGGCGCCCTTTTACCTCCTGAAGATGGTGCGCCGGGGGAACTGGACCGACGGATTCGGTGAACGTTTCGGGAACTACGATCATCGCCTGAAACAGGCGCTGACGAACCGTCACGTCATCTGGCTGCACGCCGTCTCGGTGGGCGAGGTCAACCTCTGCACCCAGCTGATCCGGGCGCTGGAACCGC
>JBIKWS010000120.1:0-8395 GCA_044356195.1 Cyanophyceae cyanobacterium | reverse complement strand
CCCCGAAGCCGAGCCAATTGGAAAAGGCGGCGGTCGTGCTGAGGGTGATGGGCAGCATCACGAAATAGCAGAACGCGATACCCGCAAAGAAAAGGAAGGAGCCTGCACCGGCCACGCGATAGAGGAACTTCTTCTCATGCACGTGCATCGCCGGAAGGATGAACTGGCCCAGGAAGAACAGCACGAAAGGCGCAGAAATGGTCAGGCCGCCGAAGATCGCCAACTGGACGGCGATCGTGAACCCACCACCGGGACTGTAGGTCTTGAGGGTCATCGGCATGTCGTAGAGAACCGATGGAGGTGGATTGGTATCTGCCACCAACGCCATGACCGAATTGTCCCCGATCTGGACGGGCATCACGCGGTAGACGACGTCATTGGTCACCGGAGTGGTGCCGAGCATGAACTGTTTTGCGGGCAGGCGGGCCAGCAGGTTCGTCCCGATGGTGACGATTACCTTGGGTTCCTTGGAAATCCGTGCCTTCTGGGCCGTTTCGAGCGGAATGGTGAGGACCCGGATGATGAAGTTGCCGGCACTGAGGCAGGTGATGACACCAAGGAAGATCGCGATGGCGCAACGGATGAGCGTCCAGCGAAGATCTTCCAGATGCTCAAGAAACGATTTAACTGGGCCACCCCCTTCTTCATCGGTGGGGTCGCCATCAGCCATGACCGGAAGATGATCGGACTCGTCAGACATTCCTCGTAAGCTCCGTTGGGGTAGACCGCTGGTTTACGGTCATCAGGACAGCACAAAGAGCCCGGACGATCCTCCGGGCCGCAAGATCCACATTCCTCCAGCAGACTCAGCTCTTGTTGCTGTTCTGGGAAACGGTCTCGCTCGGCTTGCGGGGCTGCAGCGTCGGGGCGGGTTCTTCCGAGGCGCGATGAAGTTCATCTTGCACGTCACGGGATGCCTTCTTGAACTCCTTGATGCCGGTGCCGACGCCCTTCATGAGTTCGGGAACCTTGCGTGCGCCAAACAGCACCAGAACCACAACTGCGATGATGATGATCTCGGTGGTACCGAGCATGCCGACCATGGAAAGTGTCATAGAGAGCCTTTTCGTTTTGCTGACCGCCTTGGACAGGCCCAATGCCCACCCCGATCCCCGCGGTCACTATTTCGTTATGGATACAGACTAGAATCCCGCCGGTTCCCGGTAAAGGTGCAAAAACCCGCAAAAACAGCGCCCCGGAAACCTGACGGCTTCCGGGGCGCTTGAGAGGGTACGTAGGTTTGTTCAGCGAACCGGTGCGGCGATGGGCGTCAGGAGGATGAACTCGCCACGACGATTCTTCGCATAGGCGGCATCATTCTGAGCGGGATCCGCAGGACGGGCCTCACCGAAGCTGACGGTGGTGACGTTGGCGGAAGACACCCCCATGTTGAGGAGGGACTCACGGATCGAAAGCGCCCGGCGTTCACCCAAGGCCAGGTTGTAACCTTCGGTTCCGCGCTCGTCGCAGTGCCCGGCGACCTCGAGTTTCGAGCTGGGGTTGGCCTTGAGGTATTCAGCAACGGCCGCGAGCTTGGCGACCTCGGACTTCTTCACCGCCGACTTGTCGTAATCAAAGTAGACCGTGTTTCCCCGGAACATTTCGATATCCTCGCGCATTCCATCACGAATGTTTCCAGGAGGCAGCGCGGTGTTTCCGTCGCTGTCAGGGCCAGGACCCGGATTGGTGACCGGAGGCAGGTCAATGCCGGTTCCGCCGGTGTTTGGGTTGTACCGCGGCCCGGGCGTTGGAACACCTGTTGAGGAACCACCGGTGTTGCCGCCACCGACCGTCGGGGGCAAGGGATTGCCTTGGGTCAGGTCGGTGGAAGTGCCGCCGCGTCCCTCGGAACCGGGAATGGCGGTGATGTTCTTGGGACGGGACTTGCAGCCGGAACTGGCCAGTGCCAGTGCGGCAAGCAAGCCAAGGAAACCGACATGGAGGAGTCGCTTCATAGTGTGCTGCATCGCGGGTGGAGAGTCATTTGGCCCAACTGGGCTGGCCGCAACTCCCCGAAATCGTCCTCACATCCTTTGCCTGCCGCGTGAACGCGTCAAGCAGGGAGAGCTTCCGGACATTGCCTTGTCGACGAATCACGGCCAGCGTGCGCGAATTCGGAGCCCAACTGGGGTCCTCGCCCTCCCCAATCCTTTCGGCAACGCCACCCGCTGCCGCCACTCGGTACAATTCGAAGTTCTTGCCGCCTCCCATGCGGGTGAAGGCAATCCACTTTCCGTCCGGAGACCAGTCCGGTTCTGTTGCGCCCCTCAAGCCACCAATCGACAACGGCCGCATGCGACCGCCGTTGAGGTCGACCAACTGAAGACGGGTGCCCCCGCCTTCGCTGGACGAGAAGCACAGCGTCCGACCGTCCGGAGACCAGCAAGGGGAAGATTCGGCCTCGCGGGTGGAGGTCAACTGACGCAAACCCGATCCATCCACATTGCCTACCCAGATATCGGGACTCCCTCCCTTGCTGAGGACCATGGCCATCTTCGTCCCATCGGGCGAAACGGCGGCACCGTCATTCATTCCGTTGAAATTGGAGATCGGGCTGCGGGCACCACTGGCGAGGTCGTGGGAGTAGATACACGGCCGTCCTGGACGGAAGCTCGTGTAGAACAGGGTGCGATGCCCAGGCTGCCACGCGGGCGAGCGCGCGATGGTCCCATCCTGGGTAAGTTGGAACGCGTTGGCGCCGTCGTAGTCCGCCACGAAGATCTCGGAGACCATCTCGTTGTTGCCGTTCCGCTGACCGGTCTCGTGCTTGAAGGCGAGTTTGGTGCGGGCGATGCCGGGACGCCCGGTGACCGCCTGGACCACGTCGTCGGCGAGGGTGTGGGCCTGCAACCGCGGGGTCCCGCCGGGATAGGCCCGCGCCAGGATGGAACGTTTGGAAGTATCCTGAAGGGTTCCTTCGACCTGGGTGCCGTTCTTGCCTGTCAGGGCGAAGCGCGCCTTGTCCTCCGACACCAGTGAGAACCCGGCTACTTCGAGGTCGAACTTCAACGTCTGGTCCACCTCGCCGGTGTACCCGCTGATGGAAATCGGGATGAGCCCGGCAACCTTGTCATCGATGACAATGGCCGCCTCCTGCGCCCAGCCATGGCATGTGAAAACCACCGCGACCAGGGTGGCCATGAAGCCCCGGCGACGGTTTGAGAAACGGATCATTGGGTCCCTTCGAGTCTGAACTTGATTCGGAATGTACGCTCGGGATCGGTGGATCCGGCCGGCAGACGTTCCAGGGTTCGATACCGCTGGATCACCTCCAGGACAGAGTCATCAAGTGACTTGATCCCGGATTTCTCGAGCAATTCGAACCGAACCAGACGCCCGTCCCGCGCGACTGTGATCGCGACTCCGACGTACGCCACGGGCACCGGCAGCGAACTGGGACGCCGCCATCGTGCCTCGTAGAATGATTTGAGGTAGGTACCGTACCCGATCCAGACCTCACCGCCGCCGCCAGGCCCGGGAACAGAGATCTCTGTCTGGCCGGACAAACCCTGGGCAAGCTGGCTGCGAATGCCTCCGACCGCGCTTTTCCAGCGTTCAGCCGCCTCCTTGCTGGCCTTTTCCCGAGCCTGCTGATTCGCAAGTTCTGCGGCAGCCTCTTCTGCGGCGATCTCCGCTGCCGTGGGTCCCTTGGGCGCGGCAGCGACCTTCACGATACGGCTGGTGTTCACCTTGGGCCCACCCTTCACGGCCGTGTCCGTGTCCTGGGCCTTTACCAACTTCGAGGAAACCTTGATCCCGGCATCCGACTTGGCCGGTTTGTCGACCGGTTTGTCTACGGGCTTGTCGACCGGCTTATCCACCGACCGCGCCGGTGTGGTCGGAGTCCGTACCACGCGCACCTCGGGCAGCGACGACGCTGCGGGGGGAGGGGGCGGCGGCGTCGTTGGTCTGGGGGTGGGTGGTGTTGGGCGAGGTGTCGGGGTTCCTCCGCCTGCACCCTGACCATCCGTGACCTTCACGCCTTCGAGACTGATCAACTCGATGGGGGGCAAGGCCTGGGGCTCAGTGAATGCACTCCGCGACGCGATCACAGAAGCCGCGGCCAGCAACCCCACGACAGCGGCATGAGCCACTGCTGAGGTCGCGAAACAGCGTTGCTCCAACGTGCTCATCGGCGTGGGACCTCCGTGGCGATGTCGAAACGCGTGATTCCGTTGCGTCGGCAGACATCGAGAATCTCCGCCGGGAAGCGGAACTTACCTTCCCGATCGGCGCGGATCCGGACGATCATCTCCGGATTCCTGCGATACTCCGCGAGCAACTCCCGTTCGAGGACTTCCACCGTGCCCACCTTCCGTCCCCGGAAGAAGTAGGTGCCATCGGTGGACACCTCGACCGAGACGGCGTCCTTGGGATCGCCCTGGGTCCGGGCCGCACCGCCGACGGGCAGCTTGAGAGGAATGCTCTGTTCCAGAAGCGGCGTTGTGATGACGAAGATGATGAGCAACACGAACGCGAGGTCGAGGAGCGGCGTGATGTTGATCTCGTTCAACGTCACCAGGTGGTTCCTTTGCGAAAAGCGTCTCATTGTGTCTCCAGGTGGCGGACCGCACCCTCACCAAAGCCGCGGAAGGTTGGCCGCGCCCCCCGAAAGGACGAACATCAGGACGATCATCAGGATGATCCCACCCAGGACCATCCCGATCACCCACCAATTGAAACCGGCGGTTCCCCGCTTGGAACTGGAGGAGGAAGAACGTCCCTTGTGCAGCCGACGGTTGCAGGCGTCGCAGCGGACGTTGACCCGGCGGTTCTTGGCGTCGCACTCATGGCATTTGACCCAGAGGTGCGAACCGCAGAATTCGCATTCCTCCAGATTCACCGCGTTGAGGTGCTCGCACTTCACGCAGAGGACACCCCGCACCGTCTTCCGGGCGGCATCACCGGACCGTCCCGCCGGTTCTGCCGCTGAAGTCCGTCCGTTCTCCGCACCTGATGGTGCCTCGTCTGACTCTCGCCCGCTCATTCGTCCCGAAGAAATTCAGTTTCCATGCGCGAAGCCAGGCTTTGCGCGAAATTGTCCAACTCCACCGTCAGCACCCGCATCGTGTGGACCAGCCAGTTGTAGCCGAACATCGATGGGATCGCGACCAGCAGGCCGGCAACAGTCGTAATCAACGCAGCCGAAACACCCGGCGCCATCGCCGCAAGATCGGCCCTCTTCTGCACGGCGACTCCGCCGAAGGTGTCCATGACGCCCCAGACCGTTCCCAACAACCCCAGAAACGGTCCGCCGGAAACCGCGATCGCCAGAAGGATCAGCCCGGATTCCAGCTTCAAGGCCTCGCGGGCCACCGCGCCCTCCATGGAGCGCTTGATGTGCTCCATAGACTTGATGCTGATCTCGGACTTGCGGGTGCCGTCGGGGTTCTTGGTGCGCACATCCAACTCGGAGCAACCATCCTCGTAGACGGAGAACAAGGGACACCCTTCCACGCCCAGCTTCCGTTCGAAGATCTCGAGCACGGCCTTCTGACGACGGAACTCGATCTCGAAGTGATGGTTCAGCTTCTTGGCCCGGCGCATCTGGAGGGCCTTCGCGGCCATCGTCGACCACGCAAAGATCGAGAAGACCGCGAGGACAATGATGATGATCTGCGCTTCCGCAGTCGCCAACTTCCAGATCTCGAAAAGGGAAAGCTTCTGCGAGCCGGCCGAAGCCAGCAGTCCCAACGGAAAATTCATCGCAAGGTTGGTGCCCGTTATCACCACCGGAATGGGCCTGAACTGGAGGCGGCGCGATTCATGCCGGCGGCGTTAGCTGTGCTGCCCTGACGGCAGACACGTTCCTTGTGTTCGACCAAAGACCGTCCATTGGCAAGGTTGAACATGGGTTTCCCAACGAAATCCTCGTGCGGTCCGCCCCATCCCCTTTCCGAGCGATCCCGAACGGCCCAACCGCGCCGTCTTACCCTTCATGATGGGTTTTTCGGCTTCCGCATTCCCGCGTCCCCACAGACACTGAGCCAACATCATGAATCCCCTTCCCTTGCAGACGTCGCGAAGACGTTTCCTGCGCACAACCGCCGGGGCGGCCTTTGCCACGCCGTTCATCATGCGCGACCTGATCGCGCGTCCCCCCTCCTCCCAGGTCCTCCATGCCAGCTTCGGTGCCGGGGGCATGGCCTGGGCCGACCTCAACGAGATCGCTTCCCACAAGGCCGTGCGCATCGTCGCGGTCGCGGATGTCGACTCCACGCGGACCGGCGAATTCCGGAAGAAGTTCCCCGATGCCAAGGTTTACGCGGACTACCGTCAACTGCTGGACAAGGAGAAGCTCGACTCGGTCAACGTCTCCACGCCCGACCACATGCACGCCCCGCAGGGCATGGCGGCCATGCAGCGCGGCATCCACGTCTACGGCCAGAAGCCGTTGACCCACGACCTGTACGAATGCAGACGCCTCACCGAGGTGGCCAAGCAGAAGAAGCTCGTCACCCAGATGGGCATCCAGATCCATTCTGCCACCGAGTACCGCCTCGCCACCCGACTCGTGCAGGACGGCGTCATCGGCAAGGTCCGTGAAGTCCACACGTGGAGTTCCAAGGAATGGGGCGACAACGGCGCGATGCCCGACCGCAAGGATCCCGTACCCACCGGCCTCGACTGGAACCTCTGGCTCGGCGTCTGCGCTGATCGCCCCTTCATCGGGCAGGGCTGGTATCATCCCGGCAACTGGCGTCGCCGGCTTGATTTCGGCACTGGGACATTTGGCGACATGGGATGCCACATCTTCGATCCGGTGTTCAGCGCCCTGGGTCTGACCGCGCCCATCTCGGTGAAGTCCCTCGGGGCCGCCCCGAGCAACCATTCGTGGGCCACCAATGCCATCATTGAGTATATCTACCCGGCCACGCCCTTCACGATTCCCGGCACGGTCCCGGTTACCTGGTACGACGGACGGAAGCGCCCACCCGCGGATGTCGTCAGCCTTCTCGGCAAGGTGGGGCTCCCCGATCAAGGCTCCATCATCATTGGCACCCAGGGCGTGATGGTCGTGCCCCATGTCGGACGCCCCATCCTGCTGCCAGCCCAGAAGTACGACGGGTTCAAGTACCCGGACGTCGGCTCCGCCAATCACTGGCATGAATTCATCGACGCCGTGGGTGGAACCGGAAAGACCTCGGCCGGGTTCGATTACTCCGGTCCGCTGACCGAAAGCGTCCTGCTGGGTTCCGTCGCCACGCGCTTCCCGAACCAACTGCTGGAGTGGAATAGCGCGAAGCTCAAGTTCACCAACGTCGCCGAGGCCAACCAGCACGTCCGCCGCGCCTACCGCAAGGGTTGGGAAACCAAGGGACTCTGAACCCGAGGCCGCCCATGCGCCCGCTCCGCCCCAACGGAACCTGCCGCCCCAACGGAGCGGGCGCCTCCCCGTCCCCGGTCGTCGTCGCCGACGACGTCAGGAGGCGATGGTTGGTTGTTTGCCTTCTCCTCCTCCCTTTCACCGCGCACGCCGCGCCGGCGACGCCCCACCCACTCCAGATCCTCGCGACCGAATGCTTCCCCTGCCATCGCGAGGACAAGGCCAAGGGCGGACTCGTCCTCACCTCCCGGGAAGCCATCCTCAAGGGAGGCGGCAACGGCACCGTCGCGGCTCCCGGCCAGCCCGCCCAGTCTCGGCTGATCGATCTCCTCCGCAAGGATGCCGATCCCCACATGCCGCCGAAGAAGCAGCTTCCCGCCGCCCACATTCGCGCCCTCGAAAACTGGGTCCGCGAACAGATGCCCTGGGATGACTCCGCCCTCGACGAAGCCTCCGGTCCCATTGCGAAGATCACCTTCGAAACCCTCCCGCCTGGTCACCAACCGGTCCAATCCCTTGCCTTCGTCCCCGGCACCAACTTCCTCGCCATCGCGCGCGGCCCATCGCTTCACCTGCTGGCCCTGCACACCAACACTGCGCCGATCCCTCCCCCAGTCCTCGCCCATCCCGAAGGCATCGAAGCCCTCGCCATCAGTCCGGACGGCCGATTCCTCGCCACCGCCGGATTCCGCCGCGTGCGACTCTGGAACCTCCCCGACCTCACGCCCGCCGCCGACCTCACCAACGGCATCTCAGGCCGGCTGACCGCCCTGGCTTTTTCCCCCGACTCGACCCAACTCGCCGCCGGCGACGCCACCCCGGGCCTTTCGGCGCAAGTCCGCCTGCTCGACCTGGCCTCGCGTCGCTGGATCCGGTCCTGGCGTGCGCACGGCGATTCCGTCCTGGGCCTCCAGTACAGCGCCGACGCATCCCGACTGGTGACCGCAGGCGCGGACCGACTTGTGCGCGTCTGGTCGCTTCCCGACGCAAAGCCGGTGGCCACCCTCGAAGGCCACACCGCGCAGGTCCTTTCGGCGGCGTTCAACACCAACGCCACCCAGGTCGTCT
>JBIKWS010000119.1:0-8433 GCA_044356195.1 Cyanophyceae cyanobacterium | reverse complement strand
AGCAGCTCGGGAGTAATGAAGTAGTTTTCGGCCTCGTACCGGCGCCAGAAGAGCCTCTTGAGTTCACCCGTCTGGCAGTCGGATCGGTTCCGGGCGTCGTTGTCCTGGATGACCAAGCCGCGTAGGGAGGGAAGCATGCTCCGCAAGGCATGGAAATGTTCCTCCGGCTTCAGGCCGTAACCGCCCTCCACCCGCTCGAGTTCCGCCTCGGCGGGACGTTGGAAATCAGGAAAGTTGTCCTGCAGGTAGTAGACATTCACACGGGCCCCATCCTCCAGGAGTTCGGCGGCTGAATGGCCAAGCTTGCGGGCGAAGGCGAGGAGCATGTCGATGTCCGTGCCGCCTTCCACGTAGAGGACGTGGCCGGTCTCCCGGGCACGCACATAGTGTTCGGCTCCGTAGTGTTTCAGGGCATTCCGAACATCCTGTTGTCCGCCACCGGCGAGCCTCTCGGCCTTTCCATCGAGGATGAGGGTAAGGTTGGTGTCGAGAGCGTCGCCGAGGACGATCTCGGAATGGGTGACAATCACGACCTGACATTGGTTCCGTCGGCCCAGATCCCGGAGGAGGGTGAAGACTTGCTTCTGACGGAGGATCTCGAGGTGGGCGTCAGGTTCATCGATGAGCAGAACGCTGCTCTTGTGGAGGAAGAGGTGGGCGAAAATCAGCAGCATCTGCTGGAATCCGCGTCCGGAAAGGCTGAGGTCCATGGCGCTGGTGACCCCGGGCTGGGTGTAGGAGAGATCCACAGCACCCTTTTCGTTTTCGATCGGTTCGCCCAACTCCACGTGAAAAAGCCTTCGCATGAGGCTGGCGACCTGTTCCCACTCCTTGGGAGCCTTCTGATGGATTTGAAGACAGATGTTCCGGAGGACCTCGGCCGTGCTGCCGCGCCCCATGAGGTACTCGATCCGCTTGGGCAGGATGATGGCTTCGTCTGCGGAAATCCCAGACATGGGATACAGAAGGGAAACATCCAGCGTCGCTGCTTGCTCCAGGACCGACTCGTTCAGGATCGTTTCACTGGAAGGCTCACAATACACGAGCTCGTCGCTGTGATGGTGCCGGAACGTCATCGTCACTGGAACAGGCCTGCCGCCCACGTCGACGCCAACGGTGATGGTGATCTCACGATTGCTCGTCCGGAGTTTGTTCCAGAAGAACCGGGTCCTGGGCACTGGCACCGCGAGGATGCTGAGCCGGTTGAGGGCCTTGCCCGTGCGGACTTCTACCCGCGAATTCTTGGCTTCGGCCTTCCAGGTCCTGAGTCCGATGGACCAGAGTGCAATTGCCTGAAGGACGCTGGTCTTGCCGCAATTGTTGGGGCCGATGAGTACTGCGGGGTGTTCGAGCTCGATGCGCTGCGTCTCGCCGTAGCGCTTGAAGTTCGCGAGTTCAACGTAGTGCAGGTGCTTCATGGCGGCCTGAGCAGGCTAGGCGATACGGCTCTTGCGTCACGCCTCGGTTTTCATGCCATCCGTGTCCTTCGTGGTTCAACCCTCCAGGTCCTGAATGGACGGGAGCCGGTCTTGCCGTAGTGAACCATAAGTGGCTAGGCAACCTCAGGTGAGTCGGCGAGCCAGGGATCGAAAATGTTCAGATCTTTGCGTCTTCTTTTGCCTTTTGCAGCGACCCCTTTCCTCCGCTTCGCGTGCGGCAAGGTCCCGGAAGCATCGACCTCACCCATGGGTACCCCGCACCCGGGCGAGGATGCTGGCGGCGATTTCCTCCGGAGTCCGGCGCAGGTCTTCGGACCACGCATCGGGCGGTGTTTCCAGGGTGGCGAACTGGCTGTCCAAGAGTGTGGGCGGCATGAAGTGGCCGGCGCGGGCCTTCAACCGTTCGGCGATCACCTCACGAGGGCCGGTGAGATGGACGAACCGGACCCATGGTTCGTGGCGCAGGAGGATGTCCCTGTACGACTCCTTCAGGGCGGAACAGGCGACCACGGCCCCACGGCCCGCGGCCTGGGTGGTCCGCATGTACGCCGCGATGGCTTCCAACCAGGGCTTCCGGTCGGTGTCGTTCAAGGGAGTGCCAGCCCGCATCTTGGCGACGTTTTCCGCCGGGTGAAAATCGTCCCCATCCCGGAACTCAAACCCCAGTTGACGGGCGACCAGACTGCCCACGGTGGATTTCCCGCATCCGGAAACGCCCATGACGATGATGATCACGGGCCAAGCCTACGGAGAACCGGGCTTCAGGTGAAGGTCGTGATGGGTGCCCATGAATGCGCGGATGCAGCGGTGATGTCCCCGTCGCCCCGGAAGCCCTGAGAAAAGGCTCCGAAAAGCCAAAAAAGGTGAGGCTTGTTGCTGGGAACCCAATGGGCACAGGACTATGGTCGACGCGTCGAACGTTTCGTCGGGGTGGGTCAGGAGGCAGGGGTTCCCAATGAACAGGATTGCAACAGTCAGTGGCCTTTTCGCGGTGGGTCTGATGGGTCTCGGCCTTTTCGCCCAGACGGTGTCGCCGGTCCAATCCGGTGCCCGTCCCTTCGGCCTGGCCATCGCGGACCCCGTCATGCTGGCGGGGTCGGATGCGGCATCCGCACGGTTCCAGTCTTCCGTGTTACCCGGATTGACCACGTACCTCGCGCAGATCCTGCCCGAAGGTCAGCAAATCAACCAAGGATCCCAGCTCTTCGATCCCAGCAAGATCCGGCTGACCACCGACGCTGACGTCCGCGTGTACTTTGTCTCCGAGAGTTCAGCCGCGGCCAACACCCTGGGGATCACCGCCACGGGATCCGGCCCGCGCACGAGTGAGATCCTCTTCCCGAATGCATCGAGCGGGAATTCCCGCACCGCCAGCACGCCCCTGCGACCGGGCGATTTCGTGGACGCGGGAACCTTCTCCGCGGGACAGAAGCTCGATTTCTTCCTGGTGGCCCAGAAGGTCAATGGGGGAGGCCGCGGCAATTCCGGCAACGGCTCCAGCGCCAACAATGACCTGATCCGGAATGTGGTTTCCTTCGCAACCGTCTACGGCAGCTACCTGGTCATCGGCTTCGAGGAGACGATTGGCAACGGGAGCGACCGCGACTTCAACGACCTGCTGTTCGCAATCGATCTGGGGGCAGGCAACCTGGCGGCGATGACGTCGCTGACGGCCACGCCGGAGCCGGCCCTGTGGCTGACGCTGGGTTCGTTCCTTGCGGGTGGATTCTGGGTGGTCCGATCGAGGCGCAGGGCGGCCTGCTGAGCCCAGCGCGCCAGATCAAGCCTTCTGCAGCCGGGTATTTCCGGGTTCCACCGCGAACCGTGCCCGGGTCTGAACGGGCGCGCCCGGCCGGGTGACGTAGGGCACCGTGCGATACTCCGTCTGCCAACGGTCCCTGGTGACATCGCACAGCACGTATCCGCGTTCGGCGTTGTGGAACTTCACCGCCGGATTCTCGCTCAGCAGCGTGGAGAGGTACGCGGGCTGGTCCACGCCATCGCCCCCGGATGAGATGGAAGTTCCGACGAACTCCACGCCCACGGGAGCCTTGTCGGAGCCGTCGTAGGCGCGGTCGAGATCATTGGCCCAGTTGGTGTGGATGTCGCCGGTGAGCACGACCGGATTCTGGACCCGGGCTTGATGGAAGTGGTCGAGGACACGGCGGCGATCCGCCTCGTACCCGGGCCATTGATCCATGCTGAAGGTTTCCTCGGGTCCGCTCTTGCGATCGACCCGGGCCATCATCACCTGCTGGGCGAGGACGTTCCACAGGGTTCCCTGGTCGGCGGTGCGACGGAACAACCAATCCCGTTGCCGACGGCCCAGCAAGGTGGCGTCCGGACGCAGGGCGTCGGCGCACGGCGGCTTGTTGCCGTCACCACAGGGTTGGTCCGTGCGGTACTGCCGGGTGTCCAGCACGAGGAAACGCGCGAGCTGGCCCCACGCCATTTCACGATACAGTTGGAGTGACGGGCCGGCCGGCTGCTGGGCGCGGCGTAGCGGCATGTGCTCGTAATAGGCCTTGTAGGCGATCGCCCGGCGTTTCAGCAGATCCACCGGGCGCACATGCATCTCCTCGGAGATATCGTTTGCGTAGTTGTTGTCGACCTCATGGTCGTCCCACGTCACCACCCACGGCGCCGCGGCGTGCATGGCCTGCAAGGCGTCGTCCGAACGGTAGAGCGCATAGCGATTTCGGTACTGTTCAAGCGTACGGATCTCGGGACCGCGGTGGGCCCGGATGCGGTCCTTCGTGGCCGGTCCCTCGTAGATGTAGTCGCCCAGGTGCACGACCAGGTCGACGTTGTCCGCCAGCATGTGGCGATAGGCGGTGTAAAGGCCGGTTTCGAAGTGCTGGCAGGAGGCGAAGGCGAACCGGAAGTCCGAACCCTCGGAGCCCAGCGGCGGCGTGGTCCGCGTGCGTCCGACGGGACTGCGTTCCCCGCCCGAATCGAACCGGTACCAATACCACCGCTCCGGCTTCAGGCCGCCCACCTCGACATGGACCGCGTGGGCCCAGTACGCCGAGGCAATGGTGGATCCGCGGCGCACCACCCGTTCGAAGCGTTCGTCCTCGGCCACCTCCCAGCGCACCTCGATGGCTTCGGTGGTCATTCCGCCGCCGTTCAACGGATCCGGAGCCAGCCGCGTCCAGATCACGAAGCCGTCCGGCGTGGGATCCCCCGAGGCCACGCCCAGCTGGAAGGGATAGTCGCGGAAGGCCGGGTGCCGCCGGGTCGCAGCGCGGGCCTCGACCGGGAACAGCGTCGCGGCCGCCGCCGCGCCACCAGCCAAACGCAGGAAGCCGCGTCGATCCTGACGCGCCGACCAAGCCCATGGGGAAATCATGCGGGCGATGGTATCGGGAAGCCGTTCCTTGTCCACGGACGGACGGTGACGCTTTCACGGTTTTCCGGTGAGGGCCGCGTGACTACGATGGCCGGCATGGAACGACGTGTGATCCTCGAGGTGTTGGTGGATTCGGTGGAGTCGGGACGTGCCGCGGTGGAGGGCGGGGCGGACCGACTGGAGGTTTGCCAGAACCTGTTTGAAGGCGGAACAACCCCGAGCGCCGGATTGATTGCCGCCCTGAAACGGGCCGTCGATCTGCCCCTGAACGTCATGATCCGACCCCGCGGCGGGGACTTCTGCTATTCGGAGTGCGAGTTCGAGGTGATGCGGCAGGACATCCGTATCGCGCGCGAACTCGGGGCCGCGGGGATCGTCCTGGGCCTGTTGAACCCCGACGGCACCGTGGACACGGTGCGCACCGCCGAATTGATGGCGTTGGCGCGGCCCCTGAGCGTGACGTTCCATCGCGCGATCGACATGACCCGTGATCTCGACGAAGCACTGGAGGCTCTGGTGGCGATGGGAGTGGACCGCGTACTGACCTCGGGCGGCGAGGCGACGGTGATCGAGGGCGTGGATGCCATCGCGGGGTTGGTGCGGCGCGCCGGCGATCGCATCGTGGTGATGCCCGGTGGGGGCATCCGCGAACGCAACGTGGCGAAGGTGCTGGCCCAGACCGGCGCCCGCGAGATCCACGTCAGCGGCAGCCGCGCCGTGGAAAGCCGGATGGAGTTCCGGAACGGTCGTGTTGCCATGGGCAAGGACCTGCGGGCCCCGGAATTCAGCCACAACCAGGTCGATCCCGGCCGCGTGGCCACCTATCGGCGGTTGGTGGGGTGAAGGGGGGGAGTTGGAAGTTTGAAGATTCAGGTTTCAAGCCAACCGCCGCGTGGGGGCACGCGGCCTTCAATCCCCGAGGCTGAAGGCCGGGTGCCCTCACCCGGCGGGGATCATTCGAAACTGAAAAGTTCAAACTCCCCCCCTTGGCCCGCGCGCGGATCCCCGGCACACTGGCGGTCACATGAGCGCTGAATCCCGTCTTCAGGAACTGAACCTCATCCTCCCACCCGCACCCAAGCCGGTCGCGGTCTACCGGCCCGTGGTCGTCATGGGCAATGCCATCTACGTCTCCGGCCATGGCCCTGTCCGCACGGACGGCACGTTGATCACCGGCGTGGTCGGACGTGACCTCGACCTCGACGCTGGCAAGGCCGCCGCCCGCCAGGTCGGTCTCGCCATCCTCGCCAACCTCCGCGCTCACTTCGGCAGCCTCGACAAGGTCGGCCGTGTCGTGAAGACGCTGGGCATGGTCAACTCCGCACCCGACTTCTACGATCACCCGAAGGTCATCAACGGCTGTTCGGAGCTGTTCGCCGAAGTGTGGGGTCCGGACAAGGGCATCGGTGCCCGGTCCGCCGTCGGCATGGGACCGCTCCCCGGGAACATCGCCGTCGAGATCGAGGTGATCTTCGAACTCGCCTGATCCATGAAGCCCTGGCCCGGCCTGACGAACGCGGACGAGGTGGCGTCGCCCGCGCTGTTGCTCGATGACGCCCGCATGGCCTCCAACCTGGCGGCCATGGTCCGCGTCGCCGGGAATCCGGAACGGCTCCGGCCGCATCTCAAGACCCACAAGATGCCGCAGTTGGTGCGGCGTCAGGTCGAGGCCGGGATCACCAAGGCCAAGGTCGCCACGATTGCCGAGGCCGAGCTCGCCGCGGTGCATGGCATCCGCGACGTCCTGCTTTCCCTTCAGCCGGTCGGACCCAACATCACCCGGCTTATCCGGCTCGCGACCCTGTTCCCGCAGGTCCGTTTCTCCACCGTCGTTGATGATCCCGGCGCGGTGGAAGCGATCGGTCGCGCCATGGCGGCGGCGGACATCGGCCGCGTGCTGGGCGTCTTCATCGACCTCGATATCGGGCAACATCGTACGGGCTGCGAACCCGGACCCGCGGCCGTGGCTGTGGCCGAGGCCATCCGGCTTCAGCCCACGCTCCAATTCCGTGGATTGCACGCGTACGACGGCCATCTGGGAATTCCCGACCTCGCCGCCCGCGAGGCCGCGTGTGAAGCCGCCTACGCCCCCGTGGAAGCCCTGCGCCAAACCCTGGAAGCTGCGGGCATCCCGGTTCCGGCCATCATCGCCGGTGGTTCCCCAACCTTCGCCATCCACGCCCGGCGTCCCGGGGTGGAACTGAGCCCTGGCACCACGGTTTTGTGGGACGCAGGTTACGGTACTAAGTTTCCCGATCTCCCCTTCGAGCCGGCTGCCTTCCTCCTGACGCGCGTGGTCAGCAAGCCTGCCCCCGATTGCGTCTGCCTCGACCTGGGGCACAAGGCGGTCGCGGCCGAAATGTCGCCGCCACGCGCACTCTTTCCGTCGCTTCCCGACGCCGAGGCCGTCAGCCACAGCGAGGAACACCTCGTGATCCGCACCGCCGCCGCGGCGGGACTGCGGATCGGCGATGTCCTGTACGCGATTCCGTGGCATGTCTGCCCGACCGTTGCGCTCCATCAGGAAGCGTGGCTCGTGCGTGACGGACGGGCGGTGGAACGTTGGACCGTCGAGGCGCGGACGCGTCGGATTACGGTCTGAGCTGATTTCCGCGGGAGGTGTGTGCGTGGTCTTGCCTTTGCCATTCCGACGGATCTGGGTGCTGGCCGTGGTTGCCTGGTGCGGCCTCGGTGGTTTCGCGTCGGCCGGGTCCGCCCGGATCGAGCAGCGCACCAACGGATGGTGGTGGGTCGGTCCTGATTCCAAACCGTTCCTCAGTGTCGGTGTGTGCGTGGTCTCCAGTTGGGACAGCCGCGAGAACCACGATCCCGAGAATCCCGGCTATTCCGTATGGAAGTTGCATCCCACCCCGGAGGCGTGGGCCGATGTCACGCTGGGCCGCTTGCGGGCGTGGGGATTCAATACCCTGGGTGCGTGGGCGGATCATTCGGCGCTGAACGCGGCACAGGAACGCGCCGCGACAAACGGGACCGCGCCCTGGCTCACACCGGTCCTCCACATGGGCAGCGCGGCCGGTGCGCCGTGGTGGGATCTGTGGGATCCCATCGTTGTCCAACGCATGGAGGACAAGGCCCGCGAGGAGATGGCGGTGTACCGCGGAAACCCGCGTGTGCTTGGATACTACTCCGACAACGAACTCGGCTGGTGGGGTGCCACGTTGTGGAAACTGACGCTGGAACAGAAGTCCACCAGCGGCCAGCGCCAGCGCCTCGTTGGACTGTTGAAGGAGCGTTACGCCGGCGACTGGCAACGGTTGCGCGCGGACTTCGACGCCGAGAATGCGGATGGCTGGGCGGCGCTCGACGCAGGCGGTGCCCTGTTCGTGAAGCCCGGCGGCGAAGGCTTCGCCGTGGTACGCCAGTTCCTCGGACTCGTGGCTTCCCGCTATTACCACCTCTGCGACGACATCCTGCGGCGCAACGACGCGTCGGCCCTGTACCTCGGCGACCGCTACGCGTCGTATTACTACCCCGAGGTCGCGCGCGCCGCGGCACCGTTCGTCGACGCGATCTCCAGCAACCTCAACGCTGATTGGAACGACGGGACCTTCCTGCGCTGCTACCTCGACACGCTCCACGAGATCACCGGCAAGCCGATCCTCGTGACCGAGATCTATGCCG
>JBIKWS010000118.1:0-8478 GCA_044356195.1 Cyanophyceae cyanobacterium | reverse complement strand
CACCTTCAATGGGCCATTGTCGACGCCCGTCAGGCGCAGCGGGTATACGGGCGACGGCGTTGCGAAAGTGAAGACCAGCGGATGCAGCGCGTGCGGCCCGTCGACCTGAGCCTCCCGCTGCACCCGACTCGCCACGAACACCCATCCGTCCCGGACGTAGGCCGCGATCACCGGACGGGACGATTCGGGAAGCCGGTATCCGTTCGTCTTCAACCAGGTTTCCAACGCCGCGGGATCCTTCGCCGAAACCGTCGTCGACTCGAACACACCCGCCACCTGTCGATCGAGCACCTGAACGCCATCGGCCGCCGCCTGGGATGGAGCACTGCCCCCCGCCGTGCCCAACGCCGGCAACAACACCGCCGTCCACAGAAGCACGGCGACGAGAAGGAGGACGAAACTGAACCAGACCGGCTCGCCGCGGCGCAATCGCCAGACCGCCAGGCCTGAGAGGGCAATGGCCTGCATCGCCATCCACACACCGAGCCAGCCGTCGCCCAGGCCCACCAGACCAGCGCCGATGGCGAGAATCGCGACGGCATCCAACCACTCCACCGGCGTCTTTCGTCGTACGCGCAGGAACAGGCAGGCCAAGCCCGAAGCGCTCCAGAGGCACCATCCGATCGGCCCGGGGGCATTCACTACCTTCGGCGGGGTCAACCACGCCAGAGTGGGAAACAACCCCGTCGTTGCCGCCTCCACCTTGGGCGCCGACGGCAACGGCACCACCCAGGCGAAGTTCGTTCCCTCGCCGACAATGCGCGTCTCGATCGCCAACCGCTCCACACCGTTCGACCACACCAGCAGCGCCCGTTGGTCCGGCATCGTCACTTCGGTCGAGACCGCCACCGGCGGGTACGCCTTGCCGTCGGCCCACGCCATCCCGGTCCCGAGGATCAGCCCCAGAAAGAGCGCCAGCACCGCACGCCAGCGAAGCGCGATGCAACGCGCGGAGAATCCAGTCGATGTCGAAGTGGAGCTCATGAAGAAGAGTGAGGCCTAAGGATCCGGAGACGAGACGATGCCAAAGCATGGACCGGGCCACACGCAAGGGCTCACCCGGAAACCCATTCCCCCTCTCTGCTGCCGGCAAAACCGGGATGATGGAGCCAGCGAACGAACTGAATCTTCCCATGCCGCCCTTGCCTTGAAGCGGGCTCCAGAGCAATTTCACTCAGCTTATTGAGTAATTTGTATGGTCCGAGGTGGAACCTGGAGCAGTACATCTTCCATGGAGCCTACCCCGGTGCCGCAGAACTCATCGACGAACCAAACCGGTGGCGCCGATACCTGCTGGATTCGTTGATCGAGACGACCCTTTCGCGGGACATCCTCCTGATGACCCGGGTGGACAAGCCGGCCCTGCTGCGCCGTCTCTTCCAACTGGGATGCGCCTACTCCAGTCAGGTCCTGTCGTACCAGAAAATGATCGGCCAACTCACGGATGCCGGGAACACAGGAAAGCACTGGGGTCGCTTCTATACATTATACATTTACCCGCAACCCGCGGCGACGGGGCCGTTGCCACCCTGTTCCTGGTTGGGCAGTGCGCAAGATGCGCCGTGAAGTGGCCAAGTTCCGGACGGCAAGTTGCGGAGAAAGCGCGTCCAATGAATCCGGTCGAACAGCTGGATGAACGCCGCGACCAAACCCCGCCCCCTATGAAAACCAGAACTGCCGGTTCACGACTCTCCGCCGCCCTTGCACTCTCGCTGTCGCTGTTCGGCCCGGTGTCCGCGCAGTGGACCATCACCGACCTCGGCCTTCTCGGGGACGCCGACGGCAATGACTCCCAGGCGTGGTCCATCAATAACCGCGGCCATGTCGTCGGCTCCGGTCGGATCCTGACCCCGGGTTCCGCCGCCCAGCTTCACGTGGTCCTGTGGGCCGATGGCCGGCAGCGCGATCTCGGGGTCAACGCTTCCTCGTCCCTCACGGGAGCGAAGCTCAACGACGCGGACGTGGTCGCCATCAATGACGGCACATGGAAGCCGCACGTCTGGCAGCACGGCCTCCTTTCGGTCCTGCCCCTTCTTCCGGGTGCCTCGTACGGCGGCATCCATGGCCTCAACTCGGGCGGCCAGATCGTGGGATGGTCCGACTCCCCCGCCGGCGGCAGGTCCGTGATCTGGCAAGGTGGCACGCTCACGGATACGGGAATGATGGGCGGTTCCTTCATGTGGGCCATGGCCATCAACGACAGCGGCACGCTGGCGATCAATCGCGCCGTCCGGGGCTTCAACTCCTACCTGGTGGTTGCCGGCACCACCAACTTCCTCACGGTCGCCAGCGTGACCCCGGACGGCACAACCTCCGTCGTCGACCTCAACAACGCGGGCCAGGCCTGCGGCAACTTCAACAACCATGTGGGACAGTCGGCTGCGTGGCATGCCTGCCTCTGGACCGGCGGCGACGGCATCCCGCTGCCCGAATTTCCCAGTGGAGGCAGCGAGGCGTTCGGAATGAACAACCTCGGCCACGTCGTCGGGTATGCCTACCGGGGCCCCTACGACGCACCGGCCGTGCTCTGGCGGGATGGCGCGTTCGTGAACCTGAGCGAACTCCCGGAAGTCCTGGCCGCCGGCTGGAGCAGTCTCAGCGCCCGCGATGTCAACGATTCCGACCAGGTCGTGGGGCACGGCTACCACAACGGCAAGCTGCGCGCCTTCCTCCTGTCACCCGCCACCGTTCCGGTTCCCTTCCACGTCACCCTTCGCCGGGAAGCCACCGGCGCGACCCTCTCCTTCGTCTCGTCGGCGGGCGCGCGCTATCAGGTACTCACCACCACCCACCTAACCGCGACGAACTGGGACTCCCTGGGCGACCCCATTCCCGGCTCGGGACAGGTCATCGCCACACACATTCCATCCAGCCCGGAAACTGCGCGGTTCTTCGTGGTCCGCACGGTGCCCTGAACCCAGCCCTCACTGTCCCTTGATCCTGAAATCCCCGAGCCGATACACCTGCTCCTGCCCGAGGTCATTGAAGTAGATCATCGGCAGAGCCCCATTTACGACCGGGAACGGGGCGAAACTCTTGCCGTTGCCATCCAATGGCCTGCCTCCAGTTGCCTGAAAATCAATGTGTATGGTTCCTTCTGGTTGCGGAATAAATCTGAATTCCAACTCGCCGAATATGGTCGAGCAAATCCTGGTGGTGGATGTGGGCCAAAGGCTGGACGTCAAACCGGTATGGGAGCGGAAGTTCGTCGAGTTCAGCGGCGATACCTTCAGCCCGCAAGGGTTCGACATCCCCTGTGAGCACAAGATCCACGTCGGAGTGTTCGCTATGGATACCTTTGGCACGGGACCCGAAGAGCGTGGCTGTTTCGACCTCCGGGTGGAGTTCGAGTACGGCGCGAACCATCGCCATCTCAGCAGGCCTGAGAGGTGGGAGCTTCATTTCGTTGCCTCCTCCCGCAGGAAATCGTGGAGCTCATCAAATGCGTGAAGATAGCGGGTGTGCAAAGCGTTTACGGCCTCCTCGAACTTGACCAGATTTTAGGTATGCGAAAGGAGGTTGCGATGGTCGAGCATATCGATCCAGACCTGCCCATCCTTGAGGATCTTTGCCGCGAAGGCATCTTTGATGACTTGGCGTGGCGTGATGGTCGCGAACACAAATCCGCCATGTTCCATGTAATCCTTCAAGGTTTTCCAAGCGAGTTCAAAACTGAACTCAAAGCGTTGGATGACGCCCTCTTTCTCAAGCTGGTTCAGGGAGTCCGGACCGTCCTTCAGAGTGACCCGCAAAAGACCAAAGGCACGGTCGAAGTTCTGAAAGCGTTGCTTCCAGCGGATGTCTGGATTCTGACTCATGGCGCGAAATTTGGATCCATCAGGCTGGCACGGATGGCCCCTTCCAGTTTCGCGGACTCGGCAAAACGGGCGTGCAGTGCGACAGGCCTTCCATCATTCAACGCATCAGGACACGGACCGACGGTTCGTCAAGAGGGAGTCTGGGGCCGATGTGCGTCCTCTGCGGATCGATGGCCGCCCGAAAAACGAAAAAACCGCGATGGCTCGCGGTTCTTCAGAGTGGTGCCGGCGGAGGGACTTGAACCCCCACTCCCGTTAAGGAAACAGATTTTGAGTCTATCGCGTCTGCCATTTCGCCACGCCGGCAACCCAAACGGGACGCGATTCCTACTGCATCCCGCCCCGCCAAGTAAAGGGGTGATTTCAATCACGTGAAACTCGGTTCTCCCCTTCGCGGACCTGACCCGGCTACAACCTCCGCAACATGCGTCGCCTGGTCCTCCTTCTTGCCTGGCTGGTTTCCGGTTTGTCCGGGGCCATCGCCGCCCAACCCCAGCCCCTCTGGGTGTGGGGCGAGACCACCCCGGCCAACGAACTGCGCTTCTTCCGTCGGGAGATCCTCCTTCCGAGCCGACCGCGCAAGGCGGTCCTTGCCGTCGCCTGCGACAGCCAGGCCATCGTCAGCGTGAACGACCAGGGCGCCGGAAAGAACGAGGCCTGGAACACACCCTCCGAGATCGACATCACCCGCTTCCTGCGCGCCGGGGCCAATACGATCGGGATCATGGCCCAGAACGACGACGGCCCCGCCGGACTCCTCGCACGGCTCGAAATCACGTTGGGAGACGGTGCCATCCAGACGCTCGTCTCGGACAAGGGTTGGGAAACGTCTCCCAACGGAGCCACCGACTGGATCCCCGCCCGCGAACTCGGCGCGCACGGCATGGCCCCATGGGGCGTCGTCTTCAAGGGCCGCACCGCCACGGACGCCGCCACGCTCAAGACCTTGCCCGGGTTCTCGGTCGAACTGATCCGCAGCGCCCAGACCGGCGAGGGCTCGTGGGTAAGTCTCGCCTTCGATCCCAAGGGAAGGTTGTGGATTTCACCCCAGGGCTCCGAACCTCTCCTCCGCGCCAGCCTCACCAACGGCCAGGTCGCCGCCCTGGATCCCATCGCCACCCCGGCACGCGGGGCCATGGGCCTGCTCTGGGCCTTCGACAGCCTTTACGTGAACGGCGGCGGCACCAACGGCCTCGCCCTCTATCGATTGACTGACACCAACGCCGACGACACCTTCGACACCTGCGTGCCCCTCCGGGTCTGGCGCGGCGACGGCGGCGAACACGGCCCCCATGGCCTCACCGCCGATGCCTCCCACGTCTACGCCATCAACGGCAACTTCGTGGATGTCCCCGGCGACCTCGCCCCCACCTCGCCCGTGCGCGGCTTTGCCGATGACGTCGTCCTGCCGCGACTCGAAGACGCCAACGGCTTCGGCACCGGACGCAAGCCTCCCGGCGGATTCATCCTGCGCATGAACCCCGACGGTTCGACGCCCGAACTCTTCTCCGGCGGCCAGCGCAACGCCTACGACCTCGCCTTCAACGAGGATGGCGAACTCTTCACCTTCGACAGCGACATGGAAGGCGACTGGGGTCTTCCCTGGTATCGTCCCACCCGCGTCCTCCACGGCTTCGCCGGCGCCGAACACGGGTTCCGTGAAGGCTCCGCCAAGTGGCCTGCCGACCACGCCGATTCCATGCCGGCCGTCGCCGACATCGGCATCGGTTCTCCCACCGGGATTGCCAACGCCCTCGGAGCGAAATTCCCGCACCGCTACCGACGCGCGCTCTACATGATGGACTGGAGCTTCGGCCGGATCATGGCGGTGCACCTGCGCCCCCACGGCGCCACCTACACCGCCGACTTCGAAACCTTCCTTCAAGGGCGCGCCCTCAATGTCACCGACCTCGCCGTCGGTCCCGATGGGGCCCTGTATTTCATCACGGGCGGCCGCGGCACGCAGTCCGGGCTGTACCGTGTGACCTATACCGGCACCGACCCCGGTGCCACCCAACCCCTGCCCGCGCCCGTCGCATCGCCCGAACGCACCCGCCGCCGGGAACTCGGGGAACTGGCCCGCGCCGAATCCCCCGATGCACTCACCCGGCTCTGGCCATCGCTGGGCTCGGCGGATCACGCGCTGCGGTTCGCGGCCCGCGTCGCGCTGGAACGGCAACCGCTCGAATCGTGGAAGGAGCGCGCCCTCGCCGAAACGAATGCCGCCGCCGGGCTCACCGCACTGCTGGCGCTCGCCCGTTATGGAAACGTCGCCGACCAGGCACCGCTCCTGAAGGCGATCGGCCGCTGGCCGCTGGATTCCCTTCCCGACGACCTTTTCCTGCTCAAGCTGCGCACGATCGAAGTCAGCGTCGCGCGCCACGGTCTCCCGGATCCCGCGCTCCAGAAGCTCGCCATCGAGAAGCTCGGACGCCAGTTCCCCGGCCGCTCCTGGCCCATCAACCGCGAACTCGTCCAACTGCTCGTTGCGTTCGGCGCGCCCGACGTCGTCGCCCGCGCCCTCGACCTGCGCGACGCCGCGGCGACCCTGCCGGAAGCGGTCCATTACCAGGCCGTGTTGCGACTTGCCCGCGAAGGCTGGACGACGGATCTCCGCAAACGCTACTTCGCGTGGTTCCACCGTCGGCCCAGGTACGGCTACAGTCCGGCGTTCCTCGCCAGCTTCCGCGACGTCGGCCAGAAACCCGCCACCGGCATGGCCTTCGACAGTTTCCTGCGGACCATCCGACAACAGGCGGTCGTGCCGCTCCCGGACGCCGAGAAGGGCGAACTCGCCGCGTGGATCACCGGTGCCGCCCTCACCAATGCCGCGACCGCCGCGACGTTGCCGCCTGCCGCCACCGCGAAGCCGCGCCCCGCCCGGACCTTCGTCAAGGCGTGGAAGACCGACGATCTCGCCGCCCGCATCGCCACGCTTTCGGGAACTCCCGCACGCGGCCGGGTCATCTATGACGAGGCCCAGTGCGCGGTCTGTCACAGGTTCGCCGGCGAAGGCGGTGCCGTGGGACCCGACCTCACCGGTGCCGGCACGCGCTACAGTCGCGCCGACCTCCTGCGCAGCCTCGTGGAACCCTCCGCCGTCATCAGCGAACAATACCAGGCCCACGTCCTCACCCGGAAGAACGGCGAAACCCTCAGCGGCCGCATCACCGGCGAGTCCGCGACCGTGCTCGCCGTGCTCGTGGATCCCATCAACGGCGTAACGCTCGACGTGCCGAAGTCGGACATCAAATCCCGCGAAGCCTCCCGCGTCTCGCCCATGCCCGAAGGTCTCCTCAACCCATTCACGCCCGAAGACATCGCCGACCTCCTCGCCTACCTGCAGGCTCCCTGACGCAGCGAGGCACCCCGTCCACCTTCACACCCAGATTTGCCGAAGCCGCGAAGAAGAGCGCAACGTCGTCGCCCCCCAATCTCCGCGGGCTCTGCGTCAGATCCTCCCGCATGGATGCGGCAAGCCGGATGGCGCCTACGGCCGGGACAACCGAAAGTACCGGGTCCTCCCGGATGGCGGCACGGTCCAGACCTGGAGGTCCCCTTCCCGACCGGGCTCGCCGGCGACGGACGTCCATGCCCCCGGTTCGGTCCATTCGGACGCTTCCTGCAATTCATACCCGACCGCGAACGCCGGCCAGGTGAGCCGCAGCATTCCGTTGTCCAAGCGGATCGCGAGGGATGGCCGGGGTGGTTCGCCGACGACGCCATTCGCGGTCACAGCCTGACTGGTGTTGACAAAGGTTCCGCCGGGCGTGACTTCGAGGCGGACGGCCTTGACGGACGTCACCGTGGCGCTGCGGGCAACGTCGTGCCGGCGAACCGTCCATCCATCACCGACCAGGTCGTCCTCCAACCGCGAAAGCTCGGATTCCAATGGCAACGCCATGGTTTCATCCACGACCAGCACCACAGTTCCGCGGTGATCTGTCGGCGAAACACGGATCCCCGCGCAGAGGTACCCATAGCTCGTCAGCGCCGCACTGGCCGCCGAGGCAATCGTCGACGTCCGTCGCACCCGGTATTCGTACTTGGTCCCCACAACGACATGGGTGTCCGTCCACGAGGTGGCTGTGCGCGCCAGGGCAATTTCCGCGGACCAGGTGTTCTCTGTACGGAGCTTGCGCGAAATCTGATAGCCCGTGGCCTTCGCCTCGGGCGGCCAGGACAGGACGATCGCAGGTGGGTTCTCCGACACGCTCGCTGCGACGAAAACGTTGTAGTCCCGCGGTGTGGCCGCTCCGGCAGCATCCGAGATCAGAAGGGCCGCCGCACGAAGGAGGAATCCCAAGGCACAACCGCCCCCGAGGGCACCGGCGAGTGGCGTGCGCGGGCGCCTCCCATTTCGAGTCGCCCGTGGGCAACGTGCGCCGGGTGCGCATGCCTGTGTCATGAGCCACCCTTGGCCACCAGTCGGTTGCGATGCAAACACCATCCCGACAACGGCATCCCGTGCGGACACGAACTTCCCACACTTCCCAGACTTCCCGGATTGAGGGAAGGGATTGAAGGAACGGAACGGAGGAAGGTCCGCCCTCCTCCCGTGTCTGATCCGGGAGCAAGGTGCGAAACGCACCCCTCGGGTGTCACCCTGGGCCCCCCTCATTTGCATCCGGACGTCGCATATGCGACGTCCGGATGCAAA
>JBIKWS010000117.1:0-8484 GCA_044356195.1 Cyanophyceae cyanobacterium | reverse complement strand
CGTGCACGATCCATTTCTGGATGAAACGTGGACAGCAACCGCGACAGGCCCCGCAAGACTGAACGGCCGAAAGATTCATGTCAGCCCACGCCCGAGGCTCTCGGAAGCCATCGTTTCCCTCGGGTTTGCCAAAAGCAAAGAGACCCTTGATCGCATGCTTCCCGTGTTCGGCGAACTCATCCATCAGGTTCGAAAGGTCCGCCTGATGGGATCTGCGGCCCTGGCCCTGACCTATGTCGCCGACGGACGATTCGATGCTTATGTCGAAGCGGGCATCCGATTGTGGGATGTGGCCGCCGGAGGGCTCATTGTTCAACGTGCCGGTGGCCGATTCGAGATCACGCCGATTGAAGGCGAGCCTTACAAATACTCACTGAACGCCAACAACGGCCAGATCCATGCTCCGTTGAAGCGAATCGCGGATCGTTTTCCAACCTCCAGTCCCACCCCCGAGCCATGATGACTCCCCTGAAACGCTCCCTCCCGATCATCGCCACGCTGCTCGCCACGCTTCCCGCGTCCCAGGCTGGCACCGTTGTCCAGTTCCGCACGGTGTTCGGCACCGTGGACGTCGAACTCTACGACACCGACAAGCCGATCACCTCGGCGAACTTCCTCCGCTACGTGACCGATGGGTCGTACCAGAACATGTTCTTTCACCGTGTGGTGACGAACTTCGTGATCCAGGGCGGGGGATTCCGGGTGATCAACCGGGGTGGCACCAACGCGTTGGCAAACTCCGTTCCCATTCGCCCCACCATCACCAATGAGTTCGGCGTGGGTCCGTTCCTTTCCAACGTGGCGGGAACAATCGCCATGGCCAAGACCTCAGACCCGAACTCGGCGAGTTCCCAGTTTTTCTTCAACCTTCGGAACAACGCCACCTCGCTGGACGCCACCAACAACTCCGGTGGCTTCACCGTGTTCGGTCGAGTCATCCGAGGGACCAACGTCCTTGAGAAGTGGAACGGATTCACGCGCTACAATTCGCTGACGACGCCCACCAACGCACAGAACCTCATCGTCAATGCCGGGGGGAGTCCGTACAACGAACTGCCTGTCCTCCAACTCCGGACCGCCACGAATGGCAGCCGCTTCGTGGACCTGGAAGATCTCGTCTTCTGCGATATCAGCCTGTTGAACGTCCAAGTGGCACGCCGGCAGGATGGCGCTGCGGAAATCCGGTGGAACCCCGTGGCTGGCCGCACGAACTTCGTCGAGTTCACCACCGAGTTCCCGCCGGTCTGGCAGGCGCTGACAAACCTTCCTCCAGAAGCCCTTCCCTCGCAGGTCTACTCCGGTCCCGCCCAACCGTCGGATGATGCCGTTAAGACACCCCCAACCTTGGTGGTCGATCCCAACGGGGATCCCAACCGGTTTTATCGCGTCCGCGCCACTTACTGATCTGGACGCGGGGACCTTCTGGGAAAGGTTTGGATGCAGGTACCTCAGCCGATCTCGACGACGATCTTCCCGAACTGGCCGCCGGCTTCCATGAGGGCGAAGGCCTCGTCCACGCGATCCAGCGGAAAGCGGTGACTTACGACCGGGTGGATGGCGTGGCGGGCGACGTAGGCGGTCATCATCTGGAACTCGGTGGGGCTGCCCATGGTCGTACCGAGGAGTGAAAGCTGCTTCCAGAACAACTTGCGCATGGGCAACTCAGGCGGATTGCCGCAAGTCGCCCCAAAGAACACGATCCGCCCGCCATTGGCAGCCAGATCCACGAGATCGCCGAAGCCGGGTCCACCAGCGCTATCGATGATCACGTCAAAGGGCCCGTGGTGTTCACCGAACTCCCGTGCCCACCCCGTCTTCGTGTAAATGGCCCCCGCCTTGGCCCCAAGATCATGGGCCTTGCGGAGCTTCTCTTCGGAACTGGAGGTCACGCAGGGAACAGCTCCGGCGGCCGCTGCAAATTGGAGGGCGAAAAGGGCTGTCCCTGCTCCGATGCCACTGATCAGGACCTTTTCGTGGGCCTTCAGGTGAGCCCGGCTGAACACGGCTCGGAATGCGGTCAGACCCGCCAATGGCAAAGCGGCTGCCTCGACCCAGTCGAGATGTGCGGGTTTCGGGGCCAACTGCGTCGCCGGAATCGAAATGTACTCTGCCAAGGTTCCATCGCGGGGGAGCCCCAGGATGGTGAATCTGGGTTCCTGTGTGCGTGGGTCGTGTCCCCAATCCAGCGCCGGATTGATGATGACCTCACGTCCCAGCCACGAATCATCGACGCCCGGCCCGACCTCCGTCACGACACCCGCACCGTCCGATCCTGGAACAACGGGGAACCGAAGGCCGGCGTAGGCACCCTGTTTGATCCAGACGTCGCGGTGATTCAGCGCTGCGGCGTGAAGACGGACGACGACCTCGCCGGGGGCGGCGTGGGGATTGGCGACGGTGTCAACGCAGAGCTCCTGGACGCCTCGGAGGATGGCAGCTTTCATGGATAGATTGCCGCCATCCTAAAGGGTTCGATCCCCTTGGGCCAACCGGAGATTGCAAACCTCAGCGCTTGATGTCGTCGAAGTAGTCCCGGACGGCGTTCTTGTAGGCCTTGGGGACTTGCTCCTGGTTCAATGCACTCTGGGCATCCGACTGCGCGGTGGCTACAGCCTCGGCGTACTGGACCCGGGCCTCGCCCTTGGCGCTGACACCCTTGAGGGTGATGCTGGGCATCGGACCGCCGGGTTGCATCTGACCCTTCACCTTCGTCGGGACCAATCCTTCCGGCTGGTTGACATCGCGATCGGTGTTGCCCTTGCCGGCCATGTCCGGGCGGTTGATGCCCGAGTTGTCCCAAAGATCCGAAATCTCGTCAGGCATGGCCCAGGCATCATCCTGCGCCCAAGTGCCCACACCTTTCCCGCCCTTGGAACCCTTGCCGGCCTTCGGGATGCCCGACGTTCCCTTGCACTGGGACCAGCATTGACCGTTCCCGATGCACATCTGGGCCTTCTGGAGGCTTTGGAGGGCCGCCATCATGGCCTGGGCGTCGCCCATCTGATCCATCAACTCCTGCAATTCCTTTTGGGCCGCGGCGAGGCTATCGGAGCCGCCCTTCTTGTCCCCGTTCTGGCATTGGCCGGCCGCCTTCTTGAGCAACTCGCCCACCTTGCCGTACTGCTCGCCAGGCTTCGCGGCCTTCGAGGCTTCTTCGGCCAGTTTCTGCAACTGCTCCTTGGAAAGGTTCCCCATCTGGAGCTGCTCGATCATCTTGCGCAGCGTATCTCCAGCGGCCTCGGCCTGGCCGTTCTTCAACTGCTCGGCAAGATCCTTGCCCATCTTGTCGGCCTGGGCCTGCATCTTGGCCAACTGCTTGGCCATGTCGGCGAGCTTCTCGAGGTCCTTCTCGGCGATGCCGAGATCCTTCACGAACTGGTCGATGTCCGCGTTGCGCAGTGCTTCAGCAGCATCGCCCAAGGCCTCCATCGGCATGTCCATGGCTTCGGCTTGGCGGGAAAGCTCCGCGAGCGACTTGGCCAATTCCTGCTTGGCTTCCTGCGCGGCGGCACCGGACTTGTCCGCCATGGCCTTCGCATCCTGTTGCAGCTTGTCCAACTGCTTCTGCAAATCCTTGATCGCCTCCGCCTGATCCGCTTTGTCGCCAAGGGCTTTCTGGAGCGAATCCATCTGCTTCTGGAGCGAGGCCGGGGTCTGGTTGGGGCTTGTGCCTGAATTGCGGGCGGCCTTCTCCAGCTTCCGAAGGGCGGGATTCTTGGCCAGGTCCAAGGCCTGCTGCTTCATCGAATCCGTGACCTTCGCCAGATCCCGGAGGGCATCGTCCCGGTTGAGCTTCGCGTTCTGAAGCTTTTCCCCCAACTCCTGGACATCCTCCATCGCCTTGCGGGTCTGTTCCAACGCCGGCTTACGCTCGGCCACCTCGCGCTTGGTCACCTGCACGAGATTCTTTCCGGTATCCTTGATGATGCCGGCGTCCTGCGCCTGTTGTTGCTGGGCCTTGGTGCGATATTCGGGGACGAATCCAAGCCCGGCACCCAACGCCAGGGCAACCACCACCCACCTCGAGAATCCCGGTACCTCGAACGGCAAGACGCGCCGTTGATCCACCGTCCGCGCCGCAACACTGGCGTCGGCAATCAGCAGTTCCGCCCAGCGGTCCTGCTTGCCGGCACGGCTCATTTCCAAAGCGGAACTGAGGCGTTCCTTGAGGCCTGCCTTCAAATCGAGAAAACGCGCTGCTTCATCGGAAGTAACCTTCCGCATCAAACCCCAACATGCACTGGCGACGGCGCAAACCACCCCAACTGCCAAGGCCACCTGCACCACGACCCAGGGAACCGGGGCCAGCTTGTAAATGGCCAACGCCACCGCATAAACGACGGCACCCACCAGCAGCCCGCGCCACAACCCACGCCACCCCCGTGTGAGGCGTGCCCGGGTCATCGTCCGATCCAGCGTCTGCTGGAGTACTTGGAGGTCACTCATTGTTGGTCTGGTTGAGGTTCCGAATCCAAAAAGCTTTCGCTGTCCACCCATCACTGACGCTCGTATTCGCCCTTCGACACCCGTTTCAGGACCGTGAATCCGGCCTTCTTCGCATCCGAAATGGAGACCGGCTTGGTGATCGACGGCGTATTGAACCCGGAGATCAGCTTCCGCACCGGCTTGCGACAGGCCGGACACTGCGTCAGGGCGGGTGCCGTAATGGGCCGCCGAAGGGTGAATCGCCCTCCGCAGGCCGCACAGTTCCCGTCACACAGCTCGTACTCGTAAAGTGGCATGCCAAACTCCCGGAATCCCGTTCACGTTGCCGCGTCCGTCGACGCCCCGCAAGCCCGGACCCACCCCCCTTTCGAGGGAGCAGATGTACTTCGGACCACCCCACCGGAGTTTCGTTTCAGAATTCAGCCCAGTCGCTCAATCCACGCGCACCCGGAAGAATCCGCCCGCGCCGCCGGCGTCGGCTTCCACCTCCACGACGCCACCGGTACCCACCATCTCGTCGATGGTCGTCCAGGACGCCCCCAGGGCATCCGCACGCTCGACCCGGTACCGCCACGCCCCGACGGTCTGAAACCGAAGTCGCGAACGGCCCCCTTCTGCCATGATCTGCACTTCGGGTCTCTCCGAAGCCCCCCCGGAAAGCGCGAAGCTCCCCCGCCCTGCAACCCGCTTCACCACAACGATCACCGCGCCCGGCACCACGGCCTCCATGATCTCGCCCACCCCAAGACCTGGCTTCGCCCCGGCGGCCACCCATATCGGCCGTCCAAACGGTCCCGGCGTCATGGAATACAGGTGCAGGTCAAAATCCCCCTCGTCCGGAACCTCCAACCGAAACCGGCACCGCTCCCCGGGAGCCAGATCCAGCCGGCGCGCCCAAGCCCGACGCTCGCCCAACCCAGAGCCCAACGCATCCCGCGCGACCGAATGCGGTTCCCAGTCTGCCAGCACCGCTTCGACAGCCGCATCGACATTGATCAACCCATATCCTTCCGCCCCGTCCTTCCCGATTGGATAGCCACCCGGCCCGGCACCGTCTCGCTGCAAGGTCGGATGCCCCGAGAATCCTTCCCGGCCTTGATTCGATTCGGTCGCGGTCGCGCACAGCAGCGCCTTGATCAAGAGCGGTACCCTCGGTGAAGCGTAATCCCACCCATCGCCCCGGCGTTCGAGCGCCTCCGCGACGAGCATGGCCGCACCCGCAACGAACGGGGCCGCCACGGAAGTCCCCTGATTGCTCCAGTAATCGTCGACCTGACGGTCCGGAAACGCAGTCGTGTCCCCGGAATTGCTGTCGGCGGCGAGGATCGCCGAGTGGAAACTCGATCCCCCGGGAGCCATCAGGTCGGGCTTGAAGTCCTCCTCCTGACCGGGCGTTGTGCTGGGCGTCGGGAACCCATGGCTCGAATAGTCCGTCAATTGCCCGACATCGCTCGCTGCCACAACGGTCAGGGCATTCGCCGCCCGCCCCGGATCGTCCGTTTCGCCCGCACTCCCCGCTCCGAACAGCCCGTCATTGCCGCCCGAGCACACCACAAGAACCCCCAACCCAACGGCCGCGTTCACCTTTTCCCGGGTCAACACCGAGATGCCCGGGGCTCCGCTCGCGCCCAGGCTCAGGTTGATGACGCGGAGGCCCAGCGCTTCGCGGTTCGCCACCAGGTCATCCAACGCCGCCGCCGTCCATCCCAACGACCCCGCCCCCGTGGACGTGAACACCCGAGCCGCAGCCCATCGGCTTCCCGGAGCGACACCCGACCAGCGTGCGCCACCGGGCAATTCGTTCCATCCATCGACGCTGTACGCGATCGCGTACTCCGCCATCGCGCCGTTCGAAACGAGCACCGGCGAGTACTCCCTTCCGGCATCCCCAATCAGCGTCAGATCCAGAGCCAGCGGCGAAGATCCCGAAACCGCACTTCCCTCCACCACCCACCCCACCTTGGTTCCCCGCGGACGCGACATCAGCCGAAAGGTTCCCACACCTCCCCCTCGCCACTCCGCCGTCGCACTGAACCGGACCGTCGCCGGGGAAAACTCGATCGAGGTCGTGACAAAGTTGTTGCTGAACACGCCCGAGAGACTCCCGGCCAGTGAACCGCGCAACCGTCCCGGAAACGCTTCACCGGAACTCCCATCCCCCAGCGCCACCGAGGCGACGTGCGTGCCGTGCTGCGTGAAGTCCACAGGCACCGCCGATGCCTCCGTGGTGTAGTCCTTCCAGAACACACCTCGCCCACGAAGGTCCGCATGCGTCGCGTCCAAGCCGGAATCGATGATCGCAAGCGTCCTGTTTGTGGCACCGCGCAAGCCCCTTCCCAGCCCAGGCAAATCCCCCATCCACACAGGTCGGACCCGCCCCAACCGAGTGGCCACATCAAGGTGCGCGACAGCAGCTCCTGGCTCCTCCACATAGGCCAGGGTCCCCCCCAGCATCGTCGGCAATTCCATCAAGCGCCCGAGAGGCATCCGCCCAATCCACCCATGCGAGAGGACGCGGAAGCGATGCTGGATCTCGCCACCCAATGCTCGAAACGCCGTCAGGTCCCCCTCCGTAGCCGGTCCGCGAAGGACCACTTCCACCTCCACCATGGAATCGTCGGCGGACGCCCGCGCCCGTTGCGCCAGGCCGTCCTCGATCCGGTCTCCATCACGATCGCCGGGGTAGGGCGGATCCACCACCGCCGCCGCCAAGCCCGCTGCGCACAGGGAAAACACGGCACAACCGACGCGACACCATCGGAACTTCGCACCCCTGAGCCGCCATGAAGGATTCATCGGACGCCGCCGATCTTCGTCGAGCCGGTCTTCCCAAGACAAACCCAGCCTTCGGCATCCATCCACAAACGTTTCAGCTGAAATCCATGAATTCTCAAAATCCAACCAGTTCCATGTCCCCGCAACAAATCCTGCCCCTGCCAACAATTGTGTTGCCGGCACGCGGGAGCCGATGGATTTCTGGCTCCGGTGCCGGTCACAGTCCGGCATCCCTTCTGCCCATGAAATCGACATCAACACTTTGGAGCCTCGCAACCGCCCTCGGCCTGGTCACGCTGCCCGTCGCGGCCGCGGTACAGGTCACCGACAACCCGGACCTCACCACCAACCCAAACTTCAATCCGTTCTCCTCGGGTGTGGGTGCAAATGACGGAACCGGCATCTGGTTCAATCCCCTGACCGGCTACGCCGAAAGCCGCGGGTACACCTACCCGTCCACCTTCTTCGAAGACGGCCAGTTCTGGCTGATGTGGAACAACCTCTACGTGCAACCCGCCGCCGAACTCTGGACCCAGGGCTTCTTTTCCCGCGGCAACGGCGTTGTCTACGAAAGCTCCTTCAACCTGAACCCGAAGCGCTTCGGCGATGGCGAAACCATCGGACCCAGCGTCGGCTACCAGAACCCCGGAGCCGGATTCACCGATCTCGGGCCCACCTTCGGCAACTGGGCTGCGGGCGGCCGCGGTTATCTCGGGCTCACCCTTCGAGACCCGTCCGGATCGACCTCGAGCGACATCTTCTACGGCTACGCAGAGATCAACGTGAACCCGGACTACAGCATCACGCTGCTCAGCTTCGCCTACAACAATGTGCGCGGCGAAGGCATCACCACCGTTCCCTCCACGGCCGTGGTTCCGGAACCCAGCCTCCTCGCTCTCGCGCCTGTCGGTGCGCTCGCCATGGCCCTCGCCCTGCGGCGACGCAAGTCCCACTGAGCCCATCAGGGCGAAGCCCGGATGAACCCCGTGGTTCATCCGGGCCGGTTCCCCTGCTTGAGCCGCGCGGGCTCAGGTCGCCATCGCCCCGGGGTTCCCTGCGTCGCTGCCTGCCGGCAACCCCAGCGTCCGCCCCAGCAACGCTTCGACCAGTCCCGCCCCGCCAGCAGCGCCGGTCACCGAGACGTCCGGCACGATCCGCACCCCGCGCTCGCCCACCACCTGCATCAATTGCAATCGCAGGTAGGCCTCGCGCCCCAGCGCGTCGACACCGCACCGATAGGCTCCGGCCCGAGCTTCGCCGGTG